>JAPOTJ010000027.1 GCA_026709225.1 Gammaproteobacteria bacterium
TTCGAGTTAATGCAGGAGGTTCGAAAGCAAACGCCTGAGATCTTTTACGAATTGAACCGGGACGAAGCCAAGGCGTATATCCCGGCGCCCGGATTCTGGGTGGTGTCGAGCGCCGAAGGCGCGCGGGAAGCCTTGCAGAAACCCGATTATTTCACCACAACAGTTGATTATCCCGGCGGTATACCTGTCAGGCCGTACAAGCAGATACCCGTCGAGCTCGATCCGCCCGATCATGCAAAATATCGCGCTCTTCTGGCGCCGCTGTTCTCGCCGAAGTCAATAGAGGCACTCAGCGACCTCGTGGAAGGCACCTGCGGAGAGTTCATAGACAACATGATGGCCAAGGGGGAAACCGCCTCGTTCATGGATGATTTTGCCCGGCCGTTTCCTGCCACGGTCTTTATGAAAATGATGGGGCTGCCCATGGAGCGGCAAGAGACTTTTATTCAATGGGAGAAGGAGTGGCTCGGCTTGAGCCAAGATTTCCAACGCGCCTTGCAGGCCAAGGAACACGTTGCCGAAATGCTCAGGGGTGTGATTGCCGAGCGCCGCAAGGCACCTCAGAACGACATCGTCACAAGCCTCAGCCAAGCAGAAGTTGATGGCGAACCCATAGACGAGGCAACCTTGCTTAATATGTGCATGTTGCTGTTTGTTGCGGGTCTCGATACCGTGACTGCTGGAATCATGCATGTATTTGCGTTCCTCGGCACCCATCCAACGAGAAAGCAGGAATTGATCGATGATCCAAGTCTGATATCCGGTGCGGTGGAAGAATTGCTCCGCTACCACTCATGGATTGCTTCCCACCGCTATGTGCGCAAGGATGTGGTTTTTCGCGGCGTCGAGATGAAGGAGGGTGATCGCCTTGCTGTGATTCACACCTATGCGAGCCATGATCCAGACGCGTTTGAGCAGCCGGGAGAGATCAACTTCAATCGTGGCGCAAATCCACATTTTGCATTTGCGGCGGGGATTCATCGGTGTGCAGGCTCACACTTGGCTCGCCGTGAACTCAGACTTGCCGTCTCGGAGTGGCTGCGTAGAGCACCTGACTTCAGAGTGAAGGCAGGCTACAAAATCCGCTATCCGGAATTCGGCATGCCCTATCCGGAGGAGCTCGCGCTCGAGTGGACGCCGGAGGTGTAAGCCTGCGCTGCGGCAAGCTGAACCTCTACAATCACGCGACGAAGGCAGGCCCATCGTCGCGCCATGTGGCGCCAACATGCAGAAGACTCTATCTAGCGGCTACGTCACCGTCGAAGTCCGCGGAAAAAATCTGTTGATCGGCCTTCACCGGCCTGATAAATTTAATTTGATGAACGCGGGCATGCTGGAAGACTATGCCAATGCCCTGCACCAGCTCGAACAGGACGACGACCTGTGGACAGGCGTTCTCTTTGCGAGAGGCAGTCATTTCTGCGCTGGCGCGGATATGACAAGTTTTTCAGCCGATACCTTCGGCTCAGGTGACAAGTTCACGGAAAGCTACCCCGTTGACCCCTTCGACCTATCGGCAGCCGCCCGCCGCAACAAGCCACTCGTCTGCGCCGTGCAGGGCATTGTCTATACCGCCGGTCTTGAATTGATGCTGGCATGCGATATGGTGGTCGCAGCGGACAACTGCACCTTCTCTCAGCTGGAGCCAGCACGTGGCGTGGTGGCGGGAGGCGGGGGGATATTCCGCTTTGTGCAACGAGCCGGCTGGGGCAACGCCATGCGCTGGCTGCTCACGGCTGGCAAATTTGATTCTGCTGAAGCCTTGCGCATCGGCATCGTGCAGGAAGTGGTGCCCGTTGGACAACAATTAGATCGAGCAATCGCACTCGCCGATGAAATCAACACAGTCGCGCCTCTGGCTGTGCGAGCCACCCGCAACTTAGCGCGCAAGTACCTGCTCGAAGGCGAGGAAGCGTGTATTGCCGACTTTAATCGTGTCCAGCAAAGACTCTCACAGACCGGCGATTTCAGGGAAGGTGTTCAGAGTTTCTTCGATCGTCGGGACGCCGAATTCAAAGGCAAGTGACTCGCCGCCTCACAAGAACAAGCCTCGTACCGACGCGTGCGCCAAGCCCTGATCACAGCTCAGCAATGTGCTTCATCATCGCTGTAATATCGCCAGACGTGACCACACGGTCGCCGGTCGCGGGATTGAAGCCCGGTGTTGGCTTGGGCGTGGTGTCAACATGAGCCGCTTGTGCGTGTAACGCGCCGACAGTGCAGTTTTCGCGCCCTAATGTAGTCAAGGGATCGAAGTCGTATTCCCGGAACACGTTTTCATGGGTGATTTTGTTGATGACCGGATCGGGAAGATCTTGTATTTCTTCCCAGAGCTTCTGCGCTGAATTTGGCCACCTGCAATCGGAATGCGGGTAGTCACACTCGTAGGCAATAATATCTTCGCCTACATCGCTGTAATTGCGCAGACCAAACTTATCGGTAATAAAACAGCACAAGAAATGCTCGCGGAACACCTCGGTGGGCGTTTTCCCGCCAAAATCGACATTCGTCCAGATATGGTCTTCATAAATGGCGTCCGCCCTTTCGAGAAGATAAGGCACCCAACCGATACTCCCCTCCGAAAGCGCAACTTTTAGATCGGGATAGCGTTGTAGCGCTTCAAGATGGAGCCAATCGGCGGCGGCGTTTGCAATCGACATGGGCATTGCAACAATATAGGCGTTCATCGGCGATAGATCAGACGCATGAGGGGGCTCTGAACCGGTTCCAATATGGCAATTGATCACAACCTTGTTGTCATTGCACGTTTTCCAGATCGGTTCCCAATAGGCGTCGTGAATCGACGGAAAGCCCCGCTTACTCGGATTATCAGGGAAAGTGAGCGCGTGCACACCCTTCTTGACGTTCCGCTCGATCTCGTCAACTGCAAGTTCCATATCCCAAAAGGGAATAATGATCATGGGTATGATCCGCCCAGGGTAGGCCGCCGCCCACTCGTCTACATGCCAGTCGTTATAGGCTTGAATCATCCGCAACGAGGTTTTGCGATCACCGTGGTGGCTAAACATATCACCAGCGAACCCGCACACCGTTCCGAAACATATGCTCGACAAGATGCCATTGACGTTCATATCGTCGATACGGGCATGGATATCATAGCTGCCCTTACGAATCTGGTCGTAACTTTGGGGCTCCATGCCATACTCTTCCTTGGGCCTGCCTACGACCGCATTGAGCCCAACATTCGGCAGAACGAAATCACCATAGGCCCACCAGTCCGTTCCGTTTCCTTTCGTCACCAACTTGGGTGCTTTGGATTTCCACTCCTCCGGCAGGTGATTCTCGAACATGTCCGGTGGTTCTGAAATATGGTCATCGATGCTAGCGATAATGAGGTCTTCCATATTCATATGATGTTCTCCTTTAACATTTGACAATTGATAGTGTGATAGTGAATTTCCGAGGTCCGCTCGCCTACTCACTGCTCATATTTCACGGGTATGGCGAGCGCTTTGATCTCAAGGTGCTCCTCGAAGCCTGCCACACCATTTTCCCGACCCAGCCCAGAGTGCTTGTAGCCACCGAAGGGAACTTCTGATCCGTACCAGTGGCCCCCATTAATGCCTATGCTACCGGCACGAATACGCCGAGCAACACGCTTGGCGCGTTCGGGATCAGCGCTGCTTACATTCGCGCCCAAGCCATAGACTGAGTTGTTCGCAATACGAATCGCATCCTCCTCGTCCTCATAGCCAATAATACAAACAACCGGGCCAAAAAACTCTTCTTGCGCCACGGTCGCGTCGGGTTCACACACAAAAGCGGTCGGCTCCACAAAATACCCTTTCTTCATCGCTGTGAACTTGCCGCCACCGCAAATCAGCGTGGAGCGTTCATCTTTGACGCCGACCTGTATGAGATCGAGCACCCGCTGCCGCTGAACTTCAGAGCACTGCGGCCCTTGTACAGTCTGCATGTCCATGGGATCTCCTACCGGCACGTTCGCCATGGCTTCTTTGACTGCGGCGGCTACATCACCCAAGCTATTCTTGGGCACTAGGATGCGCGACAACATCACACAGCCCTGTCCTGAATTGAAGCAAATGCCCGCCCCGGCGAGCCCCGCAGATGCCACAAGGTCGGGCGTATCGTCCAAGAAGACCCACGGCGACTTGCCACCAAGCTCCGTCGTGACACGAGTCAGCAAGGGGGCTGTGGCTTCGATGATACGTTTGCCCACCGCGGTGGAACCGGTAAAGGAGATCATATCTACGCGGGGATCGGTCGTGAGTTGCTCGCCGATGGCGGCATCCAGAGAGGTGATGATATTGACAACACCTGCCGGAATGTCCGTATTTTCTTTGATGAACTTGCCTAAGTTCAACGCGCTCCAAGGCGTCTGGGGAGCACTCTTGAGCACAACGGTGCAGCCCGCAGCCAGCGGCCAGCAAATTTTCTTGAGGTTCGGTTCATAGGGGAAGTTCCAAGGCGCAATCGCGCCCACCACGCCAATTGCTTCGCGTTCAATCCAGCGCCTAGAGTCACCGAGTCCGTAGGGGTCCTTTACGCTGACCTCTTCGGACCATCCGTCGTAGCGCTCTAGGAAGTCAGCATATTCAGCCACATTTTTGATCGGGACATCGAGGCCGGGACCATAGGTCGCCTGTATTGGGCAGCCAACCTCAGCCACGCAAGTGGGTCGCAAGGTCTCCGCGTTTTCCAGCAGAGCCACATGCAATTGACGTAGACAACGCACCCGGAATTCATGACGAGTAGACCAGTCCGTTTCATCGAATGCTCTTCGAGCGGCGGCAATTGCGCGATCTAAATCTTCTGCGCTGGCATCCGCCGCAACGCCAATCACCTGTTCAGTGGCCGGGTTGATATTCTCATAGGTGCGCCCGCCACTCGCTTCAACAAGCTCGCCATCAATCAATAAGCGCTCTTCCCGAAAAAGCTCGGTCATTTTGTCGAAGGCTCCACCCTATAACCACTTCACAACCTATCATCAAGTATAGGGTATTGTCCATGTGCACACCAACCATTTATTTGTTGCCGACATTGCCAACATCTACTGTTTGACAATAGCTTATGCATCCATTAGCCTTTTTGAGGCTCGGCGGTGTGCCATGGTTCTGCTAAATGCTTGAAGTAGGATATTTATGAACGATACGAATAACGATAGAAATCACGATATAGATGACGTACTGACGCGAACGGAAGATGGGGTGGGCGTTGTCACATTGAACCGCCCCGAACTTGCGAATGCCCAAGATCTTGTGCTGCTGCGGCATCTCGATGAATGTCTCACCGCAATGGCCGAGAACAGTGAGGTCAAGGTCATTCTGCTGAACGCGAACGGCAAACACTTCTCTGCCGGTCACGATATGAACCCGAAGCGCGATGAATTGCTGCGTTTCCATCCCGAAGGACCGCACGGCCTAGCGGACTTGTATGCCATCGAACGCGAGGTCTATATAGGTTTTTGTCAAAAGTGGCGCAACATCCCGAAACCGACGATTGCCGCTGTCCAGGGCGCGTGCATTGCCGCTGGCTTGATGCTGGCCTGGCCCTGTGATTTGATCATCGCCTCGGACACAGCCTATTTCAGTGACCCGGTGGTCAATATGGGAATCGGAGGCGTCGAGTATCATTGTCACGCTTGGGAGTTCGGTCATCGCAAGGCGAAGGAACTCCTGTTCACCTCAGACCGCTTGAGCGCCGAAGAAGCGCGGCAATTGGGAATGGTGAACCGCGTCGTACCTGCCGACCAACTGCAGAAAGAAGCGTTGGAACTTGCGAAAAAAGTGGCGACGAAGCCAGCGTTCGGTTTGCAAATGGCGAAGCGTGCTGTCAACCAAGCCATGGATATTGGCGGCCAAGAGGCTGCTCAGAAAGCCATCTTCGATATCCACTCAGTAGGTCACGGTCACGCGCTCTCCATCTCCGGAATACCGGTGCTCGTTGATTTGGAAGCGATGAAGGAATCAAACCGTCAGTGATTGCGGCTTCAAATGCCGGTCGAAAAATGCCTTCAACTTTGAAAATATCTCATCGGTACCATAGGCCTTCACATGCGTGTGGCCTTTCCCTTCGAGAATCATCAATTCACTTTCGTTGCCGCTGGCTTGCAGCGCCTCATGCAAGATAACGCTCTGACCTAGGGGAACGACTCGGTCTTTTTCTCCATGAACAATAAAAAATGGCGGCATGCCAGGCTTTATGTAGGTCAGCGGATTGGCCGCCTTCACCAGTTCAGGCACGTTTGCAACTCTGTCACCGAGTAGACGCGCGGCAATCGCCCTGCGCGAAGCCCAACTAACGCCCGGCGTTCGCCTTTGCGCCTCGGCTTGCGCGAAATCGGTGGGTCCCATGAAGTCGGCAACAGCCTGCACTGGACCAAGGTAATTTTCATCTCCTTCTTCAAGGGGCCCCTCTAGCTCCAACACGTCGCCACTCGTCCCCATCAAGGCCGAAAGATGCCCGCCAGCGGAGCTACCGAACACACCAATCCTGTGCGGATCAAAGTTGTATTTCTCGGCATTTCTTCTAATCCAGCGTAGCCCCTTCTTACAATCGTGGATTTGGCTGGGGAAGGTTGCCAGATGACTGAGCCGATAACTGATACACACGACGGCGTAGCCGTGCTGGGCGATATTCTGCCAGTGGAGAGCGCTTACCTGGTGCCTGTTTCCAATAAACCATCCCCCACCAAAAATGTACATGAGCACCGGCAGTGGCGCATCGGCAGATGTGTCGGGCATGTAGATATCAAGCAATAGCGGCCCGTGTGGCGTGCTGGCAAATTCGACATCACGTATGACGCGCGTGCCTGCCGGCGCTGGCGGCGGAGGGGGTTCAGCCACGCGCTTGCTCAGCCAGTCAACGAGCAGGCGACCTGCCCAGTAGAGGATGGCCGCAAGAGCCAGTATTGAGATGATGATGTAGGTTGCCGTCATCTATGACTCCCCCTTTTGGCCGCGCTGGCTTCACTCGGAACGATGAACGCCAACGAATGCTGCGAATTTATCCGGTCGAGCCACCGGTGATTTCCAGTGCCGCGCCATTGACAAAGCTCGCTTCATCCGACGCAAGGAACACAAAGCCGTTCCCCAAATCCCTAGGATCTCCAAGGCGCTGCATAGGGATTGTCGATTCCAGATAGCTTATTTGCTCCTCTGGAATACTCAGGAACGCGGCGGTTCTAGTCGGGCCTGGCACCACACAGTTCACGCGGATACCGAGAGGTCCCAGTTCTTTTGCCCAGGATTTGCTCATGATCAAAATGGCACTTTTCGTCCCAGCGTAGATGGCATTGCCCGGCGTGCCATAGATGCCTGCGCCTGAGCTGGTGCTGATAATGACGCCGCTTTGTTGCTTGGCCATGATGGTCGCGGCCGCCTTGGCGCACAGCACCATGCCCTTGAAGTTCACCGCAAGTGATCGATCAAGCTCGCTCTCACTCAGCTCCAGCAATGACTCTTGTTTTCCGATCCCGACGTTGTTGACCAAAATATCCAAGCTGCCATAGTGCTCGGTGGCCGCGCTCATGAATTTTTCTATGTCCTGCGTATTCGCAACATCACACACGACAGCGACCGCTTCACCTCCCTGTTCTTTGATTTGCTTGACGGTTTGTTCGAGCGCGGCCTCATTGACATCGCCCAATACTAGCTTTGCGCCTTCTTCAGCGAACCTGAACGCGGTCCCTTGACCAATGCCGCTCGCGGCGCCCGTGATGACCGCTACCTTGTCTTTTAATCGCATGTATGACTCCTGTCGCCTTGCTTACCTCATCCACCACATTGAGTGATTAGAGAGGCGAAAAACCGCCGTCACAACTCAAATAGTTGGCGGTCATGTAGTCGGATGCGGGGCTTGCGAGGAATACAACCACCGGCGCGATATCCTGCTCGGCGTCACCTATTCGGCCGAGTGGATTCATCTTGCCAAAGGCATCGATTTCTTCCTGCGTGTGTTGTTCGAACATAGCCGGTCCTACAGCGGCAGGCGTAATCATATTCACCAGAATATTGTGCTGCGCCCAGTCCATCGCGGCGTTGCGAGTCAGTGCCCAGATTGCCCCCTTCGCAGTGCCGTAGCCCGAGTACCCCGGCATCGCGGCGCGCTGCGCGCCTGAACCAGTGTTAATGACTTTGCCACCCCCGTTCGCCTTCATGTACGGGAAGCAAGCTCGCATGAAATGCCACGTCGCTGTGGGGCCCGAATCGACAACTCGGTGATAATCTTCGTCGCTCCAGTCTTCCATCGGGACGACAGCAAAGTTGGTGATCTGCGCATTGTTGACGAGGATATCCACCGTGCCGAACTTTTCTACGGTTGCTTCGACGGCCGCAAGTATTTGTTGCTTATCGCAGACATCACATTGAACCGGCAACGCACGCCCACCAAAGGCTTCAATTTCTTTACCGACCTGCACCAGTTTGTCGTATGAGCGCGCAACGAGCGTCACCGCGGCACCCTCTTTCGCCAGTGCGATGGCTTCCGCCCGACCAACGCTCTGGCTAGCCCCGGTCACTATCGCGACCTTTCCATCGAGAATTCCCATTTTTTCTCCTGTTTTAAGCTGACCGTTGATTATCTATTGGGATTCGACCAATGTCCAGCAATCGAGTGATGTCACGCTGCATGACCTCAAAGCGCAGGCAACTCACCCCGCCGTATCATTTCAGCCAACTCCGGTTTCTTAATCTTCTGGCTCGGCGTCCGAGGCATATCCATTCTGTCGACGGCGTAGAACTCCCGGGGCGTCTTGTAGGCCGACAAGGCCGCTCTCAACGCTGAACGGAGCCCTTGCTCACTGAGAACGGCTGACTCAGCAGGCGCTACCACCGCAACCACTTTCTCACAGATGTCTGCATCTGGCAGGCCAAACACTGCAGCCTCAAGGACGCCATCGATATCCAGCAGGACTGATTCCACTTCGAGCGGCGAAACATTGGCGCCTCGAGTCTTTATCATGGCGCCGATTCTTGAGTGAAAGAACAGAAAGCCCTGATCATCCAAGGCGCACTCATCCCCGGTGTGATAGAACCCATCCTCGTCGAAAACTTCCTGTCGAAGGCGCTTATAGAAGCCCTCCATCAACCACTTGCCGCGCACACACAGTTCTCCGGGCACCCCGGTATCTGACGAGTTGCCGGTTTCCTTATCGACAATCTTGGTCTCCATCCCAGGTAAGACTTTGCCCATACAGTTCTGCGCATAGCCGACATAGCCCTCGCGAGTGGTCGTTCCCGTATGCGGGCCGAAAGTCTCGGTCATAGCCAGCCCGGCGGATTTGATATGGGCATACTCGGGATCGAAAAAGGCAAGCTGCAAGGCGTTTTGCGGCTTGAGAACATCGAGGTCGCCCGCTCGATATTCGGGGCAGTTGATGATCGCCTTCACTAGGCTCATATTTCCGCTTACGCTATCTACCTCGCCGCGCTGGATGGTGCCGAGGCATGCCGCTGCAGACAGGTCCTCCTGGCATACGACTGTCGCGCCATTCTGGATGCTCGCCACCAGTGTAATCAGGCCGCCAACCCAAAAATACGGGTTGGTGATCAACGTGCGATCACCTGCATCCTGCTCGAATGGGATAATGGACTGCACTTCGGTGAGGTAGGTCGGCATATCAATCAGCGTGAACTGGCTGTGGAGAACCGCTTTGGGCGCCGAGGTACTGCCGGACGTATACAACAGAACGCCGAGGTCGCTAGGGCAGACATTCTCTTCGACCCGCTGTAGAAACTTGTCTGACAGCGCCTTTGTCGTATCGGCACTCGCCGCCAAATCCGCGAAACTGCCCTGGCACCAAGGTGCAATTTCCGAAGCTTTATCCGCATTCACCCAAACCCCTCGCAGATAAGGGCAATCATCTAGGTACAGGCGATTCGTGCCCTGCCGGTGTCGAATGGCGGGAAATGCAGCTTCGATTCTACGAATGTAGTGATTATTAAGATACGCGTCGGCCGACAACAAAATATAGACATCGGCGTGCCTCAAGGTGTATTGCAGTTCTCGCGAGGAGCTGAACGTGCTGAGGAGAACGGCGATGCCCCCGATCCGCTGCACGGCCAGCCAGCAGACTATCCAGTCGGGGCTATTGGGCAGCAGAATGCCTATTCTTGATCCCTTTTGCGCCCCGTTCGCGAGCAGGCCCAATGCCAATTGCGCTGACTGGCGGTCCATTTCCCGCGCGGAAATGACACCTTGGTCACCCCGACACACTGGCAAATCTGGGTCGCGATCTACCACAGACCGCCACCATTGCGGCACCGATAGGCCAGTCATCCTGAGCTGGCCGTTTTGGAATGCTCGCCTTACGCCGCTAAGCCCAGCAGATTCGCCAGGTTGCCACCCATGATCTTGGCCTGATCTTCCTGGGAGAAATTCCCCAGTTCATCAGCCCAGGACACTGGATCCGCCAAGCCTTCCGGATGCGGCCAGTCACTGCCGAACAGCACATGATCGACACCCACGTGTTCGGCAAGACCATCGACATCTTCCTCAAAGTGCGGGTGAAACCATACATTGGTTCTCAATGTTTCGATCGGATCTTTCTTAAACATTTGCGGCTGCATTGCGTAGGCCAAGGACAAGCGGCGCATCAAATCCGGCAGCCAAGCGACCCCTGCCTCAACATAGGCCACCTTCAGGTTGGGGTGGCGATCATAGACTCCGTGACAGACCATGGCGGCACATTGGTCAGCGATCGCTCGCTGGTTCGCATCGAGCACAATCTGCAGCGGATCCGCAATTGCATGGGGCGTAAACTCGCCGGTCCGCGCGGGCACTGGTGAATGGCGTTGGTAGATGTCTTCGTAACCACTGTCGCCGCCATGGAAGCAGATAGGAATATCATTCTCTGTCAACAACTCGTACACCGGATCAAATTCGCGCGCGCCCATCGACCGCGAACCGTCTTTCCCCGGCACATAGGTCGGGCGAATCAGAACCGAACGAGCACCGGCATCAATCGCCCACTGAACTTCCTGCCGCGCCAATTCGGCATCCATCATGGTAATCGCCGGCAGGCAGTAGAACTTGCCGTCATCAAAACCCCACTCTTCCTGAATCCACAGATTGAGCGCGTGGAACGCCGCGGCGCAAAATTCGGGATCTTCGGCCATATGCCCTTCGATCGCAGATGCGAGCGTGGGAAAAATCAATACGCGATCTATGCCCTGCTCTTCGAGCAGCTCGACACGCCGCTCGTTCTTGTACTGATACTCCGGCTTGATCTTTTCAATAATCGTCATCTCACGCATGGTTTTGCCCTCCGGATTGTTACCCTGGTAGTAATCCATGTGGCAACCCGGTGCAGCAACGACCTCAAAGGTGGGATTGGGAATATAGTGGCTGATGACATTATTAATGACCAACTTCGTGCGACCCTTGATCTTTACGTACTGCAGGACGTCCTTGTACTTCTCCGGCATATGCCGAGTCAGCGCTTCGGCCGGCTCGTAGTAGTGGTGGTCACAATCGAATACCGGGTACGGGAGTCTGTTACTCATAATTTATTCCTCCAAGCTTGCTTGATTGAAGTTCATGTTCCTTTGGCCTGTGGATGGGCGAGAATCTGAACCTCTGTTAAGAACAGCTCACGCATCATAATTTATTTCTGTTAGTGTGTACACCACTTTTACAGACCTCGGACATATCTGTCATTCTGCGCCGAAAAGGAAGGGAACCGCCTATGGAAAACAGCACCCTAAGTGCAAAGCTCGATATACAGGAGCTGGCAGCGCGCTATTGCGACGGCGCTGACCGGCAGGAATGGGAAAAGGTTGTCGCGCTGTTTGAAGAGGATGGTGAATTCGACGCATCGTCAGTGTATGGGCAGACAATGCACGGACACGCGGAGATCTTGCAATTCATGCGCTCCGCGCCCGCTTGCCTTGGACACCACCCGACCGGCCTCTTCTCCACCGTCGAATCAGAGTCGGCGGCTCGTGCGCGTCTGAAAATGCTGACGCTGTTCAAGAGCAGTACGTTTACAGTTGACTACGACTGGGAACTGACCCGCACCAATGGACAATGGCGAATTAAGAAGCAGGTCATTTCGGTCATTAGCCAGCAATCGCATCGGGCGCATCGAGAAAGTGCCTGAGCGGCGCGATTTAGGAGCCTGCACCGTAGGAAGTCAATACTGTGATGCAGGAAGCTCTATCTCGATACCTTCCATGTCCTCGCTGACTAGGATTTGACAACTGAGCCGACTGGTGTCTTTTCTATCGATGGCCGCCTCGAGCATGGCATCCTCCATGTCACCCATCTCGCCCACGATTGGCGCGTACTTTTCACTGACATAGCAATGACAGGTCGCGCACGTACAAGAGCCGCCGCAGTCTGCCATAATCCCAGGCACGCCATTGTCGATAGCCGCCTGCATCAGCGAGGAACCCACTTCGGACTCAATACTGTATTCACTTCCTACAGAATCAACGAACCTGATCATCACCATGGATACTGCACCTTCACGTTCACAAAATATACGTTAATCTTGATGGGCTGGCCTGCGGGTAATTGTATCTGACTTATTCGAATCGCGAGTGTAAAGCGCATGGCTACAGGCAAACATATTCTTCTGGAAAGATTGGACGGCGGGATCGTTCGGCTCACACTGAACCGGCCGGACGCGCTCAATGCCTTCACATTCGCCATGTATATCGAATTGGCGGAGTTGCTGGAGTCAATTTCCGCCGATCCTAAGGTGCGGACGGTCATACTGACAGGGGCAGGACGTGGCTTTTGCGCCGGGCACGACACGATCAGCGGCGGCAATCCGGACTGGGTGCCGCAAGATCTTGGTTTCGCCCAGCGCGCCTTTTATCTAATGCGCAAGATGTCTGGCTTGCCGGTTCAGATGCAAAATCTGTCGCAGCCGATCATTGCCGCGGTCAATGGACCCGCTGCCGGGATCGGCTTCTCCCTCGCGCTGGCTGCGGATATCTGCATCGCAGCGGACACTGCCAAGTTCGTCAACGCCACGCTGAACGTGGGCACAGGCTGTGAATTTGGGTTAAGCTACCTGCTGCCTCGGGCAGTGGGCATCAAGAAGGCCGCCGAGATCATGTACACCACGAGGCCGATCCTATCTGAAGAGGCCGAGCGTATTGGCCTCGTGAGCAAAGTGGTGGCCAAGGATGACTTGCAGCGCTGTGCGATGGAAGTGGCCGATCAGATCGCTCAAAACATACCGCTCGGAATCAGCATGACCAAGAAAGTGCTCATGAGCAACTTGGGCGCCGGCTCTCTGGCGCAGGCAATCGAGTATGAAAACGCCGCCGTTGCTCTGGTGCAAACCACCGACGACAAAACCGAGAAAGTGAAGGCGCGCTTTGAAAAGCGGCCGCCTAAGTTCCTCAATACCTGATCGGGATAGAGCAAGCGCTTGGTATGAAGGAGGAATTCCGTGACAGCGTTGCGTCTGTACTCAAGGCAGAATGTGACACCTTACGTCTCCACGCATACGTTGACGGGAGAAATAATCTCGATCTGGATCTCTGGGAGCACGCAACCCAACTGGGGTGGCTAGGCGCGATTGTAGAAGAGGAATTCGATGGTCTAGGTCAGGATTTCTCGATGATCCCCCTGTTCCACAGGGAGTTTGGCCATTATCTCGCTGCGGGTGACTTTATCAGCACTCACACGTTTACAGCGACGCTCCAGGCAATCAACGACGCGGACTTTTCCAAGCAGTACCTGCCTGCGCTGGCCGCTGGCCGCATTAAGCCACTTGTGCCGGTCACCGACGATCACATCGCGCTCGAAGTCAAAGACGGCGTATTGCGGGGCATCAGCGGCCCCTTGCTCGGACCGGCAGGCGCCTCGATTGGCGCGGTGAGAGCAACAGCAGAGAACGGCGATCCAGCAATTGCTATTGTTGACACGGACACCCGCGGATGCACAATCAATGACCTGCCCGTTCTCGACCAAACACGGCGGAAGCTCTATACCCTTGAGTGCAGTGACCTACAACCACTCGTCGTCTTGCAGGATGACCGATTCAAACGGGCGGATCGTGCCCTCAATACCAGCGGCCGACTGGCCACGGCCAGTGATTCAATAGGGGTGGGCTATCGAGCACTGGAGTCCACTGTTGCCTACCTCAGTGAACGTCAGCAGTTCGGGCGGCCGATCGCGTCCTTGCAAGCGATTCAACATCGTTGCGCCAATATCGCCAAAGATCTCAAGCTTGCACAGTGCCAGTTGGAAGCCGCGCTCGCACAACTTCTCAACGGCGACGACGACGGTAACGACAGTGCGACGTGGATAGCACTCGCCAAGGCGGAGTGCGACGAAGCATCAACCCAAGCGGCAGCCGAGTCCATCCAATTGCATGGCGGCGTTGGCTTCACCTGGGAGTACGACTGTCATTTTTTCCTGCACAGAACGAGGCTGAACGAGCAGTTTTTCGGCAGTCCCAACGACCTTCGGGGTGACGCCTTGGATCGCTTGACGTCCGACTTTCGGCCAACATCACAGTGATTCTGAACCATAGAGACGATTTCTCGGCGCTGCGCAGCGCGCTTCGGGCATGGCTGGCAGATACGCTTCCAAGTGACTGGTTCGAGCACATGGTCGGCGCGACAGAAGAAGATTCCTTGCAGTTTCAACGAGATTGGTTCAGTTCGCTTGAGAGCGAGTGCTTGGCTACCGCCCACTGGCCGACGCGCTGGGGTGGCGTCAACCTATCGCTGTCCGCTCAGTCAATCATTTACGAGGAGCTGGCGAGGGTCAATGCGCCCATGATCCCCGCCTATGTGATCTCCCTCTACCACCTGCCCGCGACGCTCGCTGAGTTCGGCACGCCGGAACAACGTGATCGATATCTACCCGCGGTCAGGAACGAAGGTGTGATCTGGTGCCAGGGCTTTTCAGAACCAGGTGCTGGCTCAGACTTGGCGTCACTCAAAACCCAGGCTGTCCGCGACGGTGACTATTATGTGGTCAACGGGCAAAAGGTCTGGTCGTCCTATGCGCACGGCGCCAAGCATTGCCTCTTGCTGGTGCGAACCAGCAATGAAGGTTCGAAGCACGCTGGCATCACCTACCTGATCGTGGATATGGATACCCCGGGCATCGATGTACGGCCAATTGTGCAAGCCGATGGCGCGAGGCTCGATTTTGCGGAAGTTTTCTATGAGGACGTGCGCGTGCCGGTGGAAAACCTGATCGGCGAAGAAAACCAAGGCTGGCAGATCGCGCAGACAACGCTCGCAGCTGAACGCGGCGTCATTATTCTCGAAAAAGCGCTGCGCTGGCGGGTGCAGTTGAAGACGATGCTGCATCAGGCGCAGCAATCCAACGCCTACTGGCTGCAAGATGCTCAGTTACGCCGTGAATACGCACGTTTGATGGGCAAAATGGAAGGTGTGGTGACCTTGGCAAGACGTGTCATCAGCGAAAATGAGCGCGGCGAACTTCGCTCCATGACACCCGCCTACACCAAGATTTTGTGCAGTGAGCTGGCCCAGGAAATCCATTCCTGGCGCGCACGAACCGCAGGTATCGAGGCGCAGCTGGTCGCACCGAAGAATCACTTGGTGGAAATCACCAATCACCCAATGTCGGATTACCTGAGGTCATGGGCTTTGACTATTTCCGGCGGTTCAAACGAAATAATGCGCAACCTCATTGCCCAACGCGACTTGGGGATGCCGAAGCGTTAAGCAAAATTTAATTGACTGAGGAGAACACTCATGAACTTTATTCAGCATACGGAGACTTGGGCGCGGGGCGAGATTTTCGAAGCCACGCTCGGCGCTGCCTGCGGCGTTGTCTTGATAGTCGTAGCGATCATTTTCTGGAAGTACGGAGCAGGCATCTACGCCAAGGCCGTCATCGCCCCAGTCGCTGTCGTGGGCTTGCTGCTGGTCCTAGGCACGACGCCGGGGCTGTACACCTACTCGAACAACCTCGAAAAATACAAGGTCGCCTACCAACAGGACGCCGCGCAGTTCATCTCCGACGAAAAGGCACGGATAGAAAAATTTGACAGGCTCTACACCATGACGAAAGTGTTTGCCACGGTGTTCTTGATTGCCGCGATCTTGATTTTCTGGTTCAGCGGCAGCGCGACGCTCAAGGGGGTTGGTATCGGTCTCATCCTGGTCGCGATGGCGGGATTGGTTTTCGACTATTTCTCAGAAGGTCGAGCGGAGGCGTACTATCAGCAGATCATGTCCGCTCAGGAATCCTTCGAGCCTCGTGAACGGTAATACTCACGCACGTTTGACAGGTCCGGCTGCACGCCGTAGATACCCAAGCCACCATCGACGTGCACGATGGTTCCGTTGATGTAGGCGGCGCCATCAGAGGCAAGAAAGAGCGCAGTGTGCGCGATTTCGGAGGTCTCGCCGATTCGACCGGACGGTATTGAGATTTTGAATTCGTTCATAATCTCAGGCGTGTTGTTGATCTTTTCCGTCGCCGGCGTTTTGATCAATCCGGGCGCAATGGCGACCACTCGAATACCCAAGTGGCGCAACTCATCGGCCGCCATTTCAGTGAGTTTATTTGCGCCGGCTTTGGCCGCCGCATAGGGTGTCAGACCCGCGGCATTAATGGTGGCTGTCACCGAGGTGATATTGACAATCACGCCGCCGCCGCCCTGCTGTCGAAATTGGCGGCCTTGGTGCTTGATGCAGAAAAAGAACCCCTTCAAGTTCAGGTCCACATTCCAGTCCCAAAACGACTCTTCCATTTCCAACAGCGGTTGGCTGCCGCCTGCGCCCGCGCAGTTCAGACAAACGTCGAGCCGTCCAAACTTCTTCACGACGGCCTTCACAGCCGATTCAACCTGCGCTTCATTCGTCACATCGGTGACCAGAGACTGACAGGGGGTGCCCAGCTCAGATGCCAAGCTTTCTAACCCACTGCCATCGACATCAGTGGCCAGCACCTTCGCGCCGCTGAGGTGAAACGCGCGCGCGACTTCACGCCCTATGCCGCTTGCCGCGCCAGAGACCAGAACCGACTTGCCTGAGAAATCAAAGTGACTGTATGCGTCCGACATAAGAACTTACCTCTATTCACTCATTCAGGCTTGGACTATACTGCCGGAACAGCATGTTGTCATTCCATATAAGCGCTGGCAGAGCATTTCATTGGATATTCAAAGGATTCATCCCGAAGTCAGAAAGATTGTCAAACGCATCCCTAACTTCCCCGTACACAATCGCACCGTCGTCAAGTTCAGCGGTTTTGTGATGAATCTCGTTACCAAGAAGAGAAGCCTGATTGATGGTGTCAAAATTTCCAACATACGCTTGGGAGATGCCAGCATACGCCTCTACCGCCCAGCGAGTGAGCTTTCAGGTGCTGCGCTGATGTGGATCCACGGCGGCGGCCTGATCGGCGGCAATTCAGCCATGAATGATCAGCTATGTGCCGATTACGCCAACGACTTGAAGGCAATTGTTGTCTCAGTCGGCTACAGACTGGCCCTGAAAGCGCCGTTTCCAGCAGCTATCGACGATTGCTACAGCGCTTGGCAGTGGCTGCTCGCAGAAGCAGATACCCTCGGTGTCGATACTTCGCGCATCGTTGTCTCTGGCCAAAGTGCCGGCGGTGGTCTGGCAGCGAATCTGACACACCGTATTCATGACGAGGGCGGTGTACAACCAATCGCCCAGTCCCTGCTCTGCCCAATGCTTGACGACCGAACCGCCACCCGTCGGGAGCTCGACGCGATGAATCACCGAATTGTCAACAACAGCTTCATCCGCTGCGCTTGGACCTATTACCTGGAACAGGCGCCAGGCGCCGCCAATACGCCGGACTACGCAGTTGCCGCGCGCAGGAAAGATCTCAGCGGCCTGCCACAAGCTTGGATGAGTATCGGCGATGTTGATCTGTTCTACGATGAGGTCTGTGAGTATGCTCGGCGCTTGAAAGACAGTGGCGTGGACTGCCATCTGCACGTGACCCCGATGGGCCCTCACGGCTTCGAAAACGTGGCGCCAGAGGCGTCAATCACCAAGGAATTGTTTGCCGACAACTTTCAATTTCTTCGCCGGGTGCTGAATCAGGCGCCTTCCCTGCAAGCAGCATAGGACTCAAGAATGAATCGATTGGAAAACAAGATTGCGGCCATCACGGGCGGCGTGTCCGGCATCGGCTTGGCGACTGCCAAGAGGTTTCTCGACGAGGGCGCATGCGTCGCGATATTCGACCTGAACGATCCCAAAGATGTCGTGGCTGAACTCGGCGACCGCGTGATGGGTTACCAGGGCAGCGTCACTCACAAGCAAGACTTGGACAGCTTCTACGCGCTGGTCAAGGAGACATACGGCGGACTGGATATCATCTTCGCGAACGCCGGCAACGGCAAGTACACCAACGTCAAGAAAGAACAGGGCGATTCGTGGGACCTGATGCTTGATGTGCACACCAAAGGCGTGTTCTTTACGATTCAGAAAGCCCTGCCGTACCTGAATGACGGGGCGTCGATTGTCATCACGTCTTCCAACGCGGGCGTACAGGGCTTTCCCTACCTGTCGGCCTACAGCGCCGCCAAAGCGGCAAGCGCTGCGCTGGCGCGGTCACTGTCCGTGGACTTCAAGGAGCGAAAAATTCGCGTCAATTCGATCGCGCCCGGTTTGATCGATACGCCGGGGCATCAAGTCATGAACGTACCCCGCGAGGATGTCATTTCTGCTGGAAAGACGCTGAATGTCCTCGGGCGCGCGGGAACACCCGAAGAAATCGCCAACACGGTGTTGTTCCTCGCGTCCGACGAGTCTTCATTCATCGTCGGCACCAATGTCCTCGTGGACGGCGGACAGCTTCTGATTTAGGCTATTGATTACTTACTACCCAAAAGCAAAGCATCACTTGGAGACCATTCACTATGGATAAAATCGCGTTGGTTACTGGCGCATCCGCGGGCATCGGCTGGGACATTGCCAGCTATCTCAACAAGAAGGGGTTTACCGTCGTGGCCGCGGCCCGTCGTCTCGAAAAAATGAGCGCCTTAAAGGACGAAGGCATCTATACCGTATCCTTGGACATCAGCGACTCTGATTCTATTGACAATGCCCTCGCGGATATTCGGGAGAATGTCGGAGAGATCGACATCCTCGTCAATAATGCAGGGGTCATGTATATGGCGCCCGCGGAGCTCGCGGAGCTCGACGAGATACGGCACCTCTACAATGTGAATTTCTTCGGCTTGATTGAGCTGACGCAAAAGTGCCTGGCACATATGCGGGCGCAGCAATGGGGGCGAGTACTGAACGTCACCTCCGTTGGCGGCCTTGTGAGCATGCCCTTCAACAGCGTCTACCAATCCGGCAAGTTCGCCTTGGAAGGCTGGAGCCGAGGCCTGAAACAGGAAGTGAGAAAATTCGGTATTGGCGTTTCAACCATTCGCCCCGGCAGCATAAAAAGCGAAATTTACGACACCACCTTCGCTGCTGAAGAAGATAGCTATGACTGGGCAGGTCCCTACAAGGAAGATTTCGTTCGCGTGCTGAATCAATTGGAAGCGTTTGGCAACCAGCACGGCAGTGAGCCAGCGTGTATTTCAGAGCTCGTCTATGAAGCGATCACCTCCGAATCGCCTCGAGTCGGCTACATAGGGCCGACACGCATCGAAGAAATATTACACAAAGACATGCGCACACTGACCGAGGATGAACGCGACGCGCGCGTTGCCGAGACTTGGGGGATGTAGCAATCGCAGGGGTAGCGCTTCAAATTACGTCCGTTCAATAATCATGCCCGGCGCCATCCCACCTGCGGCGCACATAGTCACCAGCCCGGTGCTGAGATCGCGGCGCTCCAATTCATCAAGCAGCACCCCCAAGAGGACACCGCCGGTCGCGCCGGTAGGATGGCCCAAGGCGATCGCACCGCCATTGACGTTGAGCTGATCGTGTGGCACATCCAAGTGTCTCATGAACCGCAAGGGCACAACGGCAAAGGCTTCGTTGACCTCGAACAGATCGATATCGCCAATCGCCATGCCGGCTCTGTCGAGCAGCTTTCTGGCAGACGCGCAGGGCTCGTTCAAATTGTATTCCGGGCTGCCCGCGGCATGCGCCATGGAGACAATCTTGGCGCGCGGCTTCAGGCCGTGTGCCTTGGCATACTCGGATGACGCAATCACCACGCCTGAAGCGCAATCGGCACCCACCGAAGAATTGCCCGCATGGTGCACATGATCAATATCAAGATTCGGCCACTTCATCCGAGCAATGTCGCCAAAGCTATGGTGCTCATCCATCGGGTAATCCATCATCGCCCTGAATGATGGTTCCAGCGTTGCCAGTACTTCCGCCGTGGTACCCGGACGATGGAGTTCTTCCGTGTCCGTCGCCAAGCTGCCATCATCGCGAAAAATGGGGATCAGGCTTTTCTCAAAGTAGCCATTCTCGACCGCATGGCACGCACGTTGTTGGCTGTCAGCCGCATAGTGATCAACATCCTCGCGACTGAAACCTTCTTCGGTGGCAATGATGTCAGCGGAAATGCCGACGCCTGTGATCGGGTGCATCTCACGCAGATGCATATTGCCCCTGTCCGTGTCGAGCCGGTACGCGGATGTCATCGATGGCATTTCGATGCCACCTGAGACGACCAGATCCTGCACATCAGCCATCACGGCAGTCGCAGCCATGATGGAGGCGGCCATTCCAGAGCCACAAAAGTGGTCCACCGTCGAGCCACTGGTCTCGTACCACCCCGCGTCGAGCGCCGCCATGCGCGCGATACTCCCGCCCTGCTCGGCCTGCTGATTGTTGCAGCCGATAATCGCCTGCTCGATATCTTGGTTGTTGAGTTGGTTGCGCTCTTCCAACGCCGACAGAATCTGTGACAACAGGCGCTGCGGATGAATGCCAACGAGCGAACCCTTGCCCTCTTTGGGAATGCCTCGCGGCGAGCGCGCCACGTCAATAATCCACGCTTCTCTCATGGCTATTTCGCTCCAATTCTCAAATCCAGATTCAACGTGCAGGCATTCGTAAGCCGCCATCTAGGCGGATGCACTCGCCGTTGATGTATTCGTTATCCACCAGAAACAGTGCCAGCTTGCCAACCTCTTCCGGCTTGCCGAAGCGTTTCGGAAATTCCACAGCTTTGAGAAGGTGGTCTTTTACGCTCTCAGATGCGCTCAACATCATGTCAGTGCCGATAATGCCCGGCACAATGGTGTTGACACGGATGCCGATGCTCGACAGATCGCGAGCAGCCGTGATGGTCATACCGATAATGGCGGCCTTGCCCGCGGAATACGCGATCTGACCCATTTGCCCTTCAACGCCGGCGACTGAGGCCGTGTTGATGATCACGCCACGCTCACCACTTTCGGTGAGCGGCTCATTCCTAGACATGACTTCGGCAGTGTGAGCCATCATGTTGAAGGTACCAACGGCATTCAGAGCAAGGGTGTCGGCGAACACTTTTTCGTCGTGAACGCCTTTCCTGCCGACGAGCTTTCCGCCGCCGGTGGCGCCACCAGCGATGTTGCAAATAATGTGGATGGTGCCGAAATCGGTGGCGATCTGATTGATCACGTCGTGCGCATTGTCGCTGTCGGTAATGTCCACCTTGTAGGCGCGCGTATCGCCACCGAGATCGGCCGCAATAGCCCGAGCGCCTTCTTCGTTGTAGTCGACGATGGCGACCTTCGCACCGGCCGCATGCAACACCCTCGCTGTCGCGCTACCCAATCCACCCGCTGCGCCGGTTACGACGGCGACCTTGCCTTGAACGTTCATAGTCCTTTGCCCTGCGTCTTTTCGTTAGAATCGTCTAGCGACGGGAGGTAGATGATAGATGAAATTAATTGACCACGTACATGCACATCCAGATAAACCCGCTGTTATCACCGATTCCGGGGATTCCCTCACATACAAAGAGCTAGAGGATCAATCCATTGCCGTCGCCCGCTTATTCAAAGAGCTGGGATTGCAGAAAGGAGACTGCATCGGATTATTGCTGTGCAATAGCCCGCTCTACTTTGTGGTCGCTTGGGCCGCCCAGAGAAGCGGGCTCTATTACACACCTATCAACTGGCACCTGTCAGAGGACGAAATCTGCTATATCGTTGAGGATTGCGAAGCCAAGGTACTATTTGCCGATGCGAGGCTCGGCGCATCGCTCGATGGGCTTCTCAAGAACACGCCTTCATTGCAGGCCTACTTCTCCGCGCATGGCGAGCACCCCGGCTTTACCTCTTTGGAAGCGGCCCTTACGGACTACCCTGTGACGCCCTTAGACGAGGAGCCTGCGGGGATGGTCATGTTTTATTCCTCCGGGACAACCGGCCGGCCCAAAGGGATAAAGCGACCGCTGCCAGAGACAGACTATAGTGAAAACAGCGGCCTAGAACCGCTGATGGAAAAGCTCTGGGGATTTACTGATCAATCCATCTATCTCAGCCCGGCACCCCTGTACCACGCCGCGCCACTCGGTTGGTGCATGAGCACGCAGCGTATCGGCGGCACCGCGGTCATCATGGACAGGTTTGATGCTGAGCGGTTTCTTGCCCTAATAGATAGATATGCAGTCACCCACACCCAGTGCGTACCAACAATGTTCGTGTGCATGCTAGAACTTCCCGACGCCGTCCGTGCGGAGTTTCAACTCTCGTCATTGCAGTTCTGCATTCATGCCGCCGCGCCCTGCCCGATTTCAGTCAAGGAGCAGATGATCGCCTGGTGGGGGCCGCTGATTTTCGAGTTTTATGCGGGGAGTGAAGGCTTTGGTCTCTGCGCTATCACAACCGAAGAGTGGCTGCGGCATAAAGGTTCGGTGGGCAAACCCTTGTGGGGGCGTATCTCTATCATTGGAGATGACGACCAACCAGTGGCTACCGGTGAGGTAGGGAAAATCTACTTCGCTGCCGAAACCATTCACTTCACCTACCACAATGCGCCCGAAAAAAGGGATGAGTGCATTCTCGGCGACTCTTTAGCCACCTATGGCGACATGGGATATGTGGACAGCGATGGCTATCTGTACCTGGTTGATCGCCGAACCGACCTGATTTTGTCGGGCGGGGTCAATATCTATCCGAGCGAGGTGGAAGCTGTACTGCGCGAGCACTCGGCCGTATCCGATGTCGCAGTCGTGGGCGCCCCCGACCCGGTCATGGGTGAGGTTGTCGCAGCAGTGATTGAACTGCGGCCAACGCATGCTCAGAGCGAAGCGCTCAAGGAAGATTTATTGAAGTTCTGCGCGCAGCGCATCGCGAAGTTCAAGACGCCGCGCATGATCGATTTCGAGCGCCTGCCGAGGACCGAAACCGGCAAACTGTTGCGCCGCGTGCTCAAGGCGCGGTACAAGGCGCTCGCCACTGGTGACTGAGTATGCTGATTTTCATCGTTGAGTTGGAGAAAATATGAGCAAAGTTGCATTGGTGACAGGCGGGTCATCGGGCATTGGCGCGATGATCGCTGAAGAGCTTCACAAAGCTGGCTTCAAGACAGTTGCTGCAGCAAGGCGATTGGAAAAAATGGCTTCATTGCAAGCTTTGGGCGTGACGGCGGTACAGTTGGATGTGACAGATGAGGCGTCAACTGACCGCTGCCTGGCTGAGATTCGCAGCTCGGTCGGTGAGATAGATATTCTGGTGAATTGCGCTGGTGTGGCGCCAATGGGCCCGGCCGAGATGGTTCCAGAAGAAATAGGCAGGCATGTACTTGAAGTCAATTATTTTGCCTTGATATCGCTCACAAGAAAATGCCTGCCCTATATGCGTAAGCAGCGTTGGGGGCGCGTCATTAATATTTCTTCTCCGGCTGGCGTGTTCACGCAGCCCTTCAATAGCTGGTACAACGCATCCAAGCATGCAGTCGAAGGGTTTACCAAATCGCTACGACAAGAAGTGGCTCAGTTTGGTGTTGTGTCGTCGGTCATCAGGCCCGGGGCCATCAAGAGCGAACTGATGGATTCAGTTTTGAATGAGTCGGCAGCCGGTTTGTACGATGAATACGATGCGTCGTACGGTCGCTATGTGGACGTTCAACGCCAGATCTTTTCGAGAAGCAGCGGAGGCGAAGCGGATTCGAGAAAAGTTGCGTTGGCGGTCGTGAAAGCGGCGACTTCTCGTAACCCTAGACTGAGCTACAACGCACCGTTGAGTGCTGCGGCCACAGTGTTTGTGTGCAGATTTCTTTTGCCGGAGAACGTCAGCAATCGATTGTTTGCTCGGTACATGGGCTGCTAGTCATTCCACGTGCTGCCGCTTGAGGAAATCGACCATCAACGGATTGACGATTTCCGGGCGTTCGATGTTTGGACAGTGCCCACACTCTTCAATGACATGCAATTCGCAGTTTGGAACTCGGGCCGCCATGGCATCGGCGTAGTTGGGTTCCCTGAGCTTGTCCTCGCGTCCGGCGATGATCATTGTGGGAAAGGCCACCTGCTCATAAGGCGTTTCGTCTTTGCGGCCAAACTCCGGTCGTGCTTCAGCGAATGGTGACTTGAAACGAGCGGCCGATGTGTTCTCCCACGCACCGGGCATCTTCGCAAACACCTGCCGCTTGGCAATGTAGCTGGCGTCCTCGGACCATTTCGCGTCGTGCATCATCGCTTTGAGCAATCTAGCCATCGCTTCATCGGAGCCGTCATACTCCAACATTGCCTGACGGTGGGCATTGTGGGGCGCAAACCCGCCGCCACCGCAGATAATGAGAGAGCGAATCGGCAGCATTTCGGGCTGGCTCGCGGCGATTCCGATGAGGTTGGTTCCGCCCATGGAGTTGCCGATAAAATCAGCCTTCTCTATGCACAGCAGCGCTAGGAATCGCTGCAGGTGCCGGTAGACAAACGCGCGAGCATCGTTAAAGCGATAGACCTTGTCCGTGCGCCCGTAGCCGAGCCAGTCAGGAGCCACCACACGAAAGTGCTTCGCGAGCACTTCAAGGTTGAATTCCCAGCTTATCTCCGCACACGCGCCATATTCGCCTGAGTGCAGCAATACGATGACAGGGCCCTCGCCCGCGTCAAGGTAGTGCGTTCGGATGCCATCGACATCTACGTAGTTGCTTGCACAGGTGCTCACAAGTTGCCCGCGTAGTTGATGTTCCGGGCTGCCCCTATCCCGCCGTCTGGTTTTTCCAGCAGTCTATGATTTCCGTGGAAGTGCTGAGATAACACAAATGCCGGACCGTATATTTGATCAACTGCTCGGCATACTCGGGGGGGTCGCAGATGACGCAATCCTGAGCTAGGACGACGTGATAGCCGATATTCGTCGCTTCAATAGCCGTGCCCAGCAGGGCCACATTCAGCGAGGTGCCGGTGAGCACGAGGTTTTTGACACCGCTATGGCGCAGAAAGTAATCCAAGTCAGTACCGTAGAAGGGGCTCATCCCAAGCAAGCGCGACATCACATAATCGTTCTTGCTGTCCTTGGGATACAGCTCCGCAAGCGGCCGGACATTTGCCGTGCCGGTTTCCAAGCCATAGCTTGGCCCGGCCATGCGCGCGAGCATGCTCGCAAGTGGGCTACTCAATGGATCGGCAAATCCATCGGCGCGACGCTCGGCAGTACAATGAAATATGTTGATGTCGCCGATTTCCCGGGCGGCGTTCAGAAAGGCGACCAGGTTGGGTAGAACACCCGTTTCAATTGCATTTGTGCGCTGAGCTTTGAGCGGTGCATGCTCGCCGAATATGCCCTCCTGCATCTCGCTGACGAGGATGGCGGTTTCGCCGCGCGCGAGAAAATCCTGTGCTTGAGGTCTCATCGTGATCACGCCTTCACGTCGATGACAACACGACCTTTGACCTTTCCCGCCAGCAATTCGGCACCGAGATCGATCACCTTGCTCATCGGCTCGACGCGATACACCGACGTCAACTTTTCTGGATCGAGCAATTCCGCCAGTGCGCTCCAAGCTCGCTCGCGTACATCACTGCTCGCCATCACCGAGTCCACCCCTCTTAAGGTCACGCCGCGAAGAATAAACGGCATCACCGACGATGGCAATTTCGCACTCGCTGCCAAACCACAGGCGGCAACCAAGCCCTCGTACTTCGTCTGCGCCAATGCGGTCGCCAGAATATCGCCGCCCACTGTATCGACTGCCGCTGCCCACAATTCCTTTTCCAGCGGCTTTGCCGGCCGATTCAATTCATCCCGAGCGAGGATGTCGCTCGCGCCGAGTTCCGTCAGGTAGGCGCCTGCCTCTTCAACTCGCCCGCTGACCGCGGTCACGCTATATCCCAATTTCGACAGCAGCATCACAGCGACTGATCCCACGCCGCCCGCGGCGCCGGTAACCAGCACCGCGCCGTCTTCCGGCCGAATACCCTTGTCACGAATCGCTTCGACACAGAGCATGGCCGTATAGCCGGCGGTACCAATGGCCATGGCCTGTTCGGTCGAGAAAACGTCTGGTACGCGCGTCAACCACTCGCTCTTGAGGCGTTGTTTCTGGGTATATCCTCCCCAAACAGTCTCAGAGAGGCCGTGTCCATTGACCAGCACCCTGTCGCCCGGACTGTACTGCGCTGCACGAGACTCGAGAACCGTGCCCGCGAGATCGATCCCGCACACCATGGGCAAACGCCGACAAATGCCCTTTCCGCTGACCGCCAGTGCGTCCTTGTAGTTCAAGGTGGAATAATCGATGTCCACCAGTACGTCGTTGTCCGGCAGATCGATGGGCGAGAGGTCCTTGAGCACCGCTTTGTCGGCGCCCTCTTCTACGACTATTGCTTTGAAAGTTTGTTGTGACATATGGAATCTTCTGTGTTGAGT
>JAPOTJ010000041.1 GCA_026709225.1 Gammaproteobacteria bacterium
GCTGTCACAACATACACATTCGACCGCGCGTTGCGCCGCACCGAGGGATTTACGCCAGCCGATTAGTCGGCTATGAAGGAATAGTGAACTGCGCTCGAGAAACACCTTCCCCGCTCTTAGCTGGGGACAAAGCCGGAAGTGAATGCTCTTGAAAACCGGTTGCTAAGCCCTATGATGGCGGTGTAAGATTTAACAATATCCCTAATGTAGCAGGGACACCACTTCAATAAATGGTCGCACTGGAGAGGTTCCGGGCCGATCAGTCAGAGGAGAAGGGATGAATGCGATAACAGAAAGGACAGCATCGTGACTATCAGCACATGGTTGATTTGTATAGGGCTGGGGTTGAATATTCTAGGAGCTGTTCTCCTAGTTTTTTTCGCCTTGCCAAATGGGTTACAACTGGAGGACGGAAATCTAACCGAATGCGAAAAAAGGAAGAGACGTTTGACTCCCTGCATGGTGCGTTTGAGCCTGACGCTACTGGTTGTAGGATTCGTTTTACAAATTGTAGGAACCGTAATCGCGGGCTCTGAGTCGAACGGTTGTTAAGCATTCCTACATTCAAACTTGAAGTGCAACGCTTGGTGAGACAGTAATTTCACAATAATCGACGGCGATTTGCAGGGCAACACAGTGACGACCTCCGCCACGCGGGAGCTCGATAGCTTTCTTTCTGCCTCGGCTTGTGGACAGGTGCGTCCGCAACGCAGGGATCGGGATTTGTTCCCAGCATTTGAACTGTGACATTGTCGGCGCAAAACGCAAACTGGTGGTTCTTCTTCCTCCTCACCGTGTGGCCGAGAGCGCGTTCGCAGTGCCCCCTACCTCAATCGATGACAACCGAACTATTGACAAAAGGGCAGATCATCATTCCTAGACCCATTCGTCAGCACTGGGAAAGAGAGATGGATTTCGCAGATGCGCTACATCTTGGCGCTTCTGCTACTTGCGAGGCGATGCTCGCGTTCGACCGTCAGTCTACTATGGCGGCGGCAGATCACTCACTCCATGTCACCATGCCTTGACAATCCGTCTCCAGCGTTTTTGCCATCGCCCACATCCGTTCGGAGTCTAGCACCCACGAGGTTCCAATCGAAGCGTTGGACAAGACTGCATAGGGACACAGCGACATAATTCCACTAAAATGACTTGCATGCCCCCGTACGCGAATGGTTTTTTCAAGAAGATGTTGTCTGGCTTTTCGCGCCGAAACTTGAAATGACGAGTCCTAGACGCAATTTGCCAGACTTTGAGTCACCGCCACTGACGGAAGTGCTTATCTCGGTTCAGTTCGATCCACTTCCGGGGCTACAGGTGCCTCAAATAGGGCTCTTTTGGTCAAAGATACGTGACAGATTTCCACACACCGAACAACACGCTCCCGTTGATCCCGTCAATGAAAGATTCGGGCCCCCTGCACCTCCGCAGATTCAGGTTGCGCTCTCTCAGCTACCTCCTATGCTGCGCACTTGGTTTCTCAACGATGACGGTTCGGAACTCATTCAGATTCAAGCAGACCGTTTTATGCATAACTGGAGGAAGGTTGAAATCCAAGACGCTTACCCTAGATACGAATACGTCCGCAGTCAGTTTGTGCGTGGCATCAGCGAATTTTGCGGTTTTCTTGAAGAGGAAGAGATCGGTAGCATACGGCCGACCCAGTGTGAAGTAAGCTATATCAATCACATTGAACCAAATGAAATTTGGAAGAGTCATTCTCGGATTGGAGAAGTAATATCCGCATGGAACCCAAGCAAACTTGAAGAAGCTTCGCCTGATATTGAGAGCGTCGGGATCGTAATGCAGCAACTGATCATCGATGAAGGTTCTAAGCCTGTAGGCAGGCTGCACATTTCAGCACAGCCTGCCTATCGCACGAATAGCAGAGAACCATTGATTGTATTGAGCCTGACGGCAAGAGGAGCTCCCGCGGAGCCGACAATCGAAGGCATACTGGAATTTGCAGATAGAGGGCGCGATGAGATTGTTCGTGGCTTTGCTTCGGTCACTACGCCCACGATGCACAAGTACTGGCGGCGAACATGATGACCCAAGCGACTGCATACACAGGACTCTATGCTGACCAGAAGCTACTGTTTGATGCCACTTTATGCGGATCTCAACTAATTGGGCAGCAGCAGCATCAAGTGAGTGCAGCCAGTCTCATTTCAAGTAAGGACATGGCCTTGTTCGGCTCGGCTGATTCCAACGATAGTCTTATAGTTGCCACTACTCTGGCCGTTTGGATCTTCGACGCCGTGAGATCGCTTAACTCGCTGCTTGCCCTAGAGGAAAACTGGGATTCATATGGCGCACGAGCTATCTCTATAGACACTGCTCTCTCCACAATTCGCCTCTTGGATTCTGTCATTGATGATAGAACTCCCATGCCTTCGATTGTCCCGGTGCCCACCGGGAGCATTCAGCTTGAATGGCATCAGTCAGGAATTGATCTCGAGGTAGAGGTCACAGATTCTGGCAGGTTCTCAATTTCCTACGAGGATATGTCTGGTCAGACCGTATCTTACGAGGAAGAATCACCTATGCACTCAATTCGGGATCCAGGTCCGCTCGTTGTTTGCATCAAGGAAATACAGCATCGCATCCAAGAGGAGCCTGCCAACACATATGAATGGTGATGGCCTGGAAGATGATCCAAGTATTCGAGACGAGTGTGAATTGCTCAGAAGAGTTCCGCTCAAGAGAGATGTCAACATCGTGTGGGACGATAACCAGCGGCGTTGGCGTCCTTCGTCCGCTTCATTCCAAGACCATCCCAACGGTTCACCTATGTCTGTCGTCTTGGGAGATGCACTCGTTGAAGCTGGTCGCAGTGCCCTAGAAGTTCTGGCCGGGCACGATGGCTTTGGGCTTGCCGCGATTCATGCCGGGACAGTCCGCGACCACCAGCTAGGCGTGGTAAAAAGACCCGTTGCCAAGCGAACCCGCCTATGGCTTGGTGACAGGAGACAAAAAGCGCAGAAAGGTCAGCAGACAACTGGCCAAGCTTTCTCGATGGGTGGTTCCGCCGGACATCAACTAGGAGCCTGCGCCAGTTCGAGCGCCTGAGAACCAAGGAGCAAGGCTTCATGCATGCCTATATGAGGTTTCGCGCACAGGTGGATACCGATGGACTTGTTCCCAACGCTGACCAGAATATTCTGCATGGACTCCGTGACTCAAGTCCCGGCCGAGTTCTAGCTTTGGCGAATAAAGTATCTCCTTGATACCATTCCGGACTCGCCAATTCCCTCAATGCGGAC
Organism: Gammaproteobacteria bacterium; assembly: GCA_026709225.1. Lineage (GTDB taxonomy): Bacteria > Pseudomonadota > Gammaproteobacteria > Pseudomonadales > Azotimanducaceae > Azotimanducus > Azotimanducus chitobiosivorans. The sequence goes on from JAPOTJ010000041.1 coordinate 3,267, forward strand.
ATTCATCCGTGACAAGGCGCGGAAAGCAAGTGACGGCACCTGTCACGCAAGAGTTCGATCGTTTTCTTTCTATCTCGGCCTGTGGACAGGTGTGTCCGCAGTGAAGGTATTGGGACTTGGAGATGTCGTTTCACTTTCTCGTATTGATCGTCAACCTCAAAGACGCCGCAATGGATACATTGGTGAAAGACAGTGTCGATTCGTTCATTCGTCATGCCAAACTTCGTTTTTGCAATGTCTTTCACTTCATATGCGGTGAACGTTTCACCAGTTCCCCGTTGCCGCAAGCACTCGGTCAAGGCTTCGCCATACTCACCGAAATCAACCCTATCGAGCACATCCTCGTAGTGATCCACACGAAATTCGTGGCCGATTTCGAGCACTCGTTCAAGCGTGATCCGAGGCGTACCGGACACAAGCTCCCCGGCAATCCCGCGCATATAGGCTTGCAAATGGCGTGGATAGCATTCGCTCGTTTCGATGATGGCTTGGTTGAAGGCGGCAAGTGTATTGGCCGGAATATCGTGGAATCCGAACTGTGAATGCGACCAAAACTCATCAAGGACAAGCTGCACCTCGGATTCCTGTAGTGTACTGAGCCTAGATGGTTTGCTTCCCGTGATGCGTGGCGACACGCCAACATCGGAGAGCTTCTGTCTCGTATCAGACAGTCCGCTGAATACGGTAAAAACTTTGAGCTGCCCAGTCTCCCCATCGCCTAGCGAAATGGCAATGTCATTCAGATCTTCATAGGTTGCCCGAACTCGTTGCGCTTCATCAATCAGCACGATGAATAACTTGTCACTTGGGACTTCAAGGCAATTGTTCAACACGCTCCAAACAGGCTCCCCCGTTTGCAGTCGTTCCACCGGCGTGAGCTTGGACGAGCCATAACCAACACCAAGCGTGATGCCTTTGATGCCTAGGGTTCCCTGATACGCCTTTTGTGTGGTTCCATGTACGAAATTGTTGCCGAAACCACAGCTTTCAGCAAAGGTGCCGACGAATTGAGATGGATGATTCAGGTGATTCCCTGTCAAGTGAACAGGCAGCACATCCTCCGAATGGATGTACGTGTTTCGTAATTCTCGAAGGACGGATGTCTTCCCACTCCCCGGCGGACCTTCAATCACATGGGCGTTGTCAAGAGACCGACCGGCTTCGCGGAGTTCCCATAATTGCTTTTCGACATCCTCGAAAACAGCATCGCGTCCGACAAACAAAAAAGGTTCCCGGCGATCACCTTTGCGCACTAAGGAATCCAAGGCTTCCCTGTTCCGGTCTGTCACGTTGTTTTCGATATGCATGGCTGTCCCAAGGGCCTCGCATTCAATAAGGGGGATCGGCGTGTATTCGATTATAGGCGTCAAAACCTATGCATGTTGTAGCTTTCGTCGTCCAGCCCTAATTCCCTGACAAGGAAAAGGGGAGAGCGAGGGGCTCGCGCACGGTGCGTCGGACGGGGAATCGCCTTCTGCCGCCTTTGTCGTTTCGCTCAGCCCTTTTGATGCCTCGCTCATGGTTTGCAATGTGTACAAAATGGCTCGCTGCGTTTTGATGTCGGTGAAAAACGCATCTTTGCCCTCTTGCTCAGCTATTCTTGAGACGTAGTGTGCCCCATCTAGCATCGAACTGATGAGCACTTGATCGGCATCGACACTCGGACTCAGAGCATTACCGCTTCGTTGAATATACGATCTTTCAGCATTGGGTGAACACTGCGGTCTACGACCACATCAACTTTACGACCGAGCAAAGATTCGACATCACCAAGCAATCCAGCAAGATCAAACCCACTTGTGCGCGGTCCTGCTCGAACGAGCAAATCCACATCACTCGACTCGTTCGACTCGCCCCGTGCCATCGAACCGAACACACGAACATGAGAGAGCCCGTGCGTTTTGGCGATTTGCACGATGCGGTGGCGATGTTGTTCGATGAGCTTGTCCATGTGGCAGATCAGGTTGCCTGAACAAGGGATGTTCTACATGCGGATTATACCGGTGGATTGTGACGCGCTCGCCGCAAACAAGGCCTCCTTAGGGAGGGGATGTTCACACCGGAACTGCTGCCCGACGGCGGGAAGCTCTGAGATGCTGGTCAGAGCTTCCCTCGCAGGGCAAGCTTTTAGTCGATTTTGCGCCGGTGATTCGTGATTTACAGGCTCACGCGAGCGGTGATGCCGGCGCGACGCTGTTCGGGGAGGGTTGCGCCGATGGCGCGTGCATAGAATGCGGTGCCCGACCCTTGTACGTAGCGAATCAATGCTGGGGAGGCATCGTCGTCAAGCGCGTTATCCACCCACACATCAAAGGCCAAGCGGTCGTTCGCTACGCCCGCGCGCAGGTTGAGAATTTGTCGATCGCCCGTGTGCGCAAGGTTGTAGACTTGGGGGTAGCGCTTGGAGTTGTAATTCCAGTCAGCGCGGGCAAACCAGCCCCATCCGTTCATCATCTGACCATGGAAACTTGTGCTTAAGGACGCCTGATGCTCGGAGGTATGCGGCAACTGCTGACCAGCAAGAATTACATCGCCACTCGGAGCATAGCCGAAGATAAGCGCCGCCTCCCTAAACGTTCCCGGAACCGTTGTGGCATTTTCTTCCAGCGAAAGGGTGAACTCTTCAATCTCGCTATCGATCCAAGCATAGGCGAGGCGCGCATCCCAAAAGTCGGTGAGGCGCACGTTGAAATCCACTTCCAACCCGGTAATTCTGGCTTCGCCGATGTTCTGCGTAATCGAGAACGTACGATTTTGACCCATGACCGAAACATTACGTGTTGTTGTGAGCTGCATGTCCTCCCACTCGGTGTGAAACACAGCGATATTAGCTTCGGCTCGACCGTCCATCAACAGGGACTTGATACCCGCTTCGTAACTCACTGCGTTTTCCTCATCCACTGGCCGCTCAGCCTCGGGCAGTCCCGCTTGATCATTGATGTTACCCGGTTTGTTACCCAAGGCGACATTTCCGTAGATCAGCGTATTGTCGTCATAGCGGTAGCTCAGCGTGAGCTTTGGCAACACGGCATCAAAGGTTTCCTCTAGCCAAGTGTCGCCTTCCTCGGGACGCTTGCTGATCTCGTCCTCGTTGTAGCGCAGTTCGGCGTTCACGGTCAATTGCTCCGAAAGATCGAACTGCACCGAACCGAACACGGACATGTTGGTGATGGCTTCGGCTCCGTTGTCTCCAAACATCTGCGTTTGCGGATCCCATGAGGCTTTGCAGTTCGCTGGATTCGCTCCAAAGAACGTGAACCCGCAGCGGCCGTCGCTCGAAGTGACTTGCATGCTGGATTCCTCCGAGTCATAGTAGTAGGCACCAACCACATATCGCAAACTGGTCCCGAACCCACCGCTCAAGCGCAATTCTTGAGAGAAATCTTCGAATTCGTCTTCGTCCCAAGTCAGAAAGCCGAGGCGGGCTGGTTGTCCAAAGTAAGTAATGAACTCGGACTGCCCGAAGGTCTGATCCTGCGCGTCCTCAGTATCAACGCTGTTGTAGCCGGTGACGGAGGTAAGGGTAAGGTTATCGTTGATGTCGTAATCCCAGCGCAGACCAAGCCGCAGGCTATCGCGCTCTATGCCGGAGAAGGGGAAGTAATCCGTCTCCAAGCTCGCATTGTCACCACCACCGCTATTCTCCAACACTGTTGACACGTCGACCTCGCCACAGTAATAGCCGGTTCCACCATAAGGTGTTGTGTGGAGCGAATTACCAGCATTCCTCCCGCTGACTGCTATCGCTGTCGCCTCCGGGGTGCCAGCAGGCGGCTGCGGATGAGGCGTGCCACGAGGCGTCTGGAAGCAATTGTTCATGCTGTAGGGAAGAATACCAATCGCATATTGCGCATCATCGGTTGCCTCGTAAATACCATGCAGGCGAATACTCAATCGATCATTCGGGGTGAAGGTTGCGACACCGGTGAAACTGGTCGATTCCTCATCGCCAACCTCGTTGTCAACCGCAGGCGCTCCGAGCGCGTTGCCAGCGAAACTGTTGTTGTATTCACCCCCGCGCTGATATTGGCTGATGGTGACGGCTACCCCAAACGTGTCCGAAAAGGGGCCACCTGCGTGGACTGAAATGCGTGAATAGTCGCGTTCGCCAATCTCTGCCGAAGCCTCGGCGCTGAACGATTCGCCGGGACCTCTGAGGACATAGTTCACTGCGCCGGCGAGCGTTGAGCGGCCGTAGAGTGCGCTCTGCGGCCCTTTCACGACTTCAACCCGTTCCAAGGCAGCCAACGGAACCGATGCATTGCCTTCCTCAATGATGATGCCATCGACAAACAAGCCAGCATTAGGACGTCCAAGGATGTTGGATTGGCCCCTGATGACCGGACGGAAGTCGTTGCGCCCAAACGCTTGCGCAAAGTCGAAGCCGGGCGTCGCATCGGCGATGTCTTGAATCGAGGCAATGCCCCGCTCCTCAATCGCATCCGCCGTCAGCGCGTTTACCGTCGCTGGCACGTCGCGAAGGTTCTCTTCGATTTTCCTTGCGGTAACGACGATCTCCTCAATCATTGACGCGCCGGACTCTTCCTGCGCTAGAACGCCGATAGGAACGAGGCACAAGGAGAAAAGTGCCGAAAACAAGAACCCTTGGCCGAAACGTGAAACTATACTGTTCATTGGATGACCCCCTCGATAGGTTTGCTGGAAGTGAGCGTGAAGTCGAATATAGCATAATGATATATCATGTGTACAACTTGCGGAACAATCAAAGGACGCATTAAGGAGACATCATGGCTGACACGATTCGAACAGGCATGCCGGTACTCGCGCGGCACGAAGGCGAATGGAAGGGTGAATACGTCCTGCACGCACCCGACGGCTCGGTGCTCGACCGGCACGATTCGCACCTTATCTGCACGTTTCCAGACGCGAGCGACTTCGATTACTTTCAGCAGAACATTTACAAGTGGGCGGACGGACGGGGCGAGACCTTTGACTTTCCGGCGACGTATCGCGACGGGCGCATCTGGTGGGACACCGAGCGCATTGCCGGGTCTGCGTGGGAAGTCGATGAGCGCAGCATCATGCTTTCGTGGACGCGCAAAGACATGCCCGGCAGCTATCTCTACGAGATGATTCAGATCAACGCGACAAGCGACAAGCGCGCCCGCACTTGGCATTGGTTTCAGGATGATGAGATCGTCAAGCGCACTTGTATACGGGAGAATCGCATCGCTTGAGCGACGCGCTGGAGGGCTGCTTAAGACTCCGCAGCGCCGTTGGCAGGCAGCTTGGCGAGGATTTCCGCTTCGCTTTGGCAGTCAATGATCCAGTCCAAGACTTGCTCGAAGTCCGCCGGCTCGTGCCTGTCCGATAGATACGCTGTCAGCCCTTCCCCTGCACGGCGCCCGAACTTCCGCGCCGCCTGGCGCCCGAGCCGCGCGCGTTCCGCAGCTCGAAGCTCATGCGTGGCTTGTTCGATGCCTTGCTCGATGCCTTGTTGCCTGCCTTCCGTCCTGAACTTCTCCTGCGCTTCCGGAAAGATGTCAAATACACTCATGGCTACCTCCTCTGGGTCTGATCCTTTAAATTTCGTCGGCCAGAGCACGTCCCGCACCCAGACCGCCAAGTCCTGGCACAGCGCCTCGTCCTCGTGGATCCACCGCCGCCACGCCTGCTGCAAGGCATCCGCCGTCTCGTCTATGTTTTCGCTGCGCCGTTAGCGGGCAGCTTCGAGAGAATTTCCGTTTCGCTTCGGCAGTCCACGATCCAATCCGAGACACGCTCGAGGTCAGCCGATTCATGCACATCCGAAAGATATGCCGTCAGGCTTTCTCCCGCGCCGCGCCCGAACTTCCGCGTCGCCTGGCGGCTCAGCCTCGCACGTTCCGCAGCTTGAAACTCGTGCGTCGCCTGCTCGATGCCCTGCTGCCTACCTTCCATCCTGAGCTTTTCCTGCGCTTCCGGAAACACGTCAAATACACTCATGGTCACCTCCTCTGGGTCTGATCCCTTGAATTTCTCCGGCCAGAGCACATCCCGCACCCAGACCGCCAAGTCCTGGCAGAACGCCTCGTCCTCATCGATCCACCGCCGCCACGCCTGCTGCAAGATGTCCTTGGTCTCAGCCTCCATGGACGCATCCGCCATCCTCACTATCAGGGACATCCGGCCATGCTCGGGCAATTGACTTGACGCCAATTGCCCGGCGTCAAGCAGAAGATAGCACTTCCTCGCGATGAGCGCCAGCAAACCCGGCGGACAGTCCACAACCTGCGACATGTCATCAACAGCGTGCCACGCCTTGGCACCTGTGTAGAACACGACCGGCAGGATGACCGGGCACTGATTGCCCCTGCGCAGGCAGTCCTCCCACACCATCCCGCATTGCACCATCATCCTTGCTGGCATCGCGAGGTCGGGCGTCGATTGCGCTTCGATCAGCAGCACCACGCGCCGGCCTTCGGCGAGATCGAACTCCCACGCGATGTCGGCGCGACGCAGCACGAGCCGCGAATCCACGCGCTCCTCTGGAAACCGCCTCAGCGTCGATGCGTCGAACGCGGGCAGCGTCCCTTCCGGCAGGCAATTGCGAAGCAAATCCGCCACCACCCCGACATGCGCGAACAGTCTCTTCGCGATGCGGTCGTGGCCTTCGCGTATGTCCGTCTCGTCTGCCATGCGAACACTCTGGCAAACCCTCGCGAGGGGCGTGTTGCGACATTTGCCCAAACTCTTGTAGGCAATGTCGCTTCGCTTTGTGGGGTGCAGCTTACCGGCGCATAGACCGCCGCTTGGCTGCGATTTGCCGAGGAACTAATTTGCCTTGTTTACGCGAAGGTTGGGAGCATCCGTGCGCTTTCCCTTTGTCTACGGTCTCGTCTAAGTTCCCGCTGCGCCGTTGGCTGGCAACTTCGCAAGAATCTCCGCTTCGCTTTGGCAGTCAACAATCCAGTCCGAAACGCGCTCGAAATCCGATGCCTGATCCAAGTCTGAGAGATGCGCTGCAAGGTTGTCGCCCACGCGTCGTCCAAATTTGCGAGTGGCTAGACGGCCGAGCAGCGCACGCTCTTCTTCCCGCAGTTCCTCTCTCACTTCTTGCCGCATCTCTTGACGCATTTCTTGACGCATCTCTTGACGCATTTCTTCCGCAATTTCTGGAAAATCGTCTAGCAAATTCATAAGCACCTCCTTTGGGTCTGCTTCTCTAAATCTTGTCGGCCAAAGCACCCTGTATGCCCACAACGTCATGTCCCGGCAAAACTCTCGATCCTCAAGGCCCCATCGCTGCTTCGTAAGCGCCAAAACGTCCAACGTCTCAGCCGCTCCGGGCGCGCTCGCCATCCTGACTATCAGGGACATCCGGCCTTGCTCATGCAATTGACTTGAAGACAACTGCTCGGCATCAAGCAGAAGATAGCACTTCTTCGGCGCGAACGCCAACAGCCCGGCAGGAGAGTTCAAAACCTGCGACAGGTCGTCAGCGGCGTTCCATTTGGCACGCCCGGTATAGAACACCACCGGCAGGATTGTAGGCAATGGAGCCTTCTTGCGTTGGTGGTCTTCCCACACCATGCAGCACTGCATCATCATCCGTGATGCCATGGCTTCGTCGGGTGTGGACTGCGCTTCGATCAGCAGCACCACGCGGGAGCCTTCTACGAGCTTGAATTCCCGTGCGATGTCGGCGCGCCGCAGGGTGAGTCTTGAATCCACCCGCTCCTCTGGAAACCGTCTCAGCGTTGATGTGTCGAACGCCGGCAGCGTCCCATCTGGAAGGCAATTCCGAAGCAGGTCCGCCACCACCCCGACATGCGCAAACAGTCGCTTCGCTTTGTGGGATACAGCTTACCGGCGCATAAAGCGCCGCTTGGCCACAATTTACCGAGGAGCAAACTTGCCGTGTTTACGCGAGGATAGGGTTGGGAGCATCCGTGCGCTTTCCCTTTGTCTACGGTCTCGTCTAAGTTCCCGCTGCGCCGTTGGCTGGCAACTTCGCAAGAATTTCCGTTTCGCTTTGGCAGTCCACGATCCAATCCGAGACGCGCTCGAGGTCAGCCGATTCATGCACATCCGAAAGATACGCCGTCAGGCTTTCTCCTGCGCCGCGCCCGAACTTCCGCGTCGCCTGGCGCCCGAGCCGCGCACGTTCCTCGGCTCGAAGCTCGTGCGTGGCTTGTTCGATGCCCTGCTCTATGCCTTGCTCTATGCCTTGCTGCCTGCCTTCCATCCTGAACTTTTCCTGCGCTTCGGGAAACATGTCAAATAGACTCATGGTCACCTCCTCTGGGTCTGATCCCCTAAATTTTTCCGGCCAGAGCACATCCCGCACCCAGACCGCCAAGTCTCGGCAAAACGCCTCGTCCTCGTGGATCCATCGCCGCAATGCCAGCTTCAATGCGTCCACCGTCTCAGCCTTCTTAGGCGCACTCGCCATCCTCACGATCAGGGACATCCGCCCCTGTTCAGGCAATTGACTTGACGCCAATTGCGCTGCGTCAAGCAGAAGATAGCACTTCCTCGCCGTCAGCGCCAGCAGACCCGGCGGACAGTCCACGACCTCTGACAGGTCATCGGCGGCGCGCCACTCCGTGGCGCCCGTGTAGAACACGACCGGCAGGATGACTGGACACCGATTGCCCCTGCGCAGGCAGTCCTCCCACACCATCCCGCATTGCACCATCATTCTCGCTGGCATGGCGAGGTCAGGCGTCGACTGCGCCTCGATCAACAGCACCACTCGCGAGCCTTCGGCGAGATCAAACTCCCATGCGATGTCGGCGCGCCGCAGGAAGAGCCGCGAATCCACCCGCTCCTCTGGAAACCGTCTCAGCGTTGATGTGTCGAACGCCGGCAGCGTCCCATCTGGAAGGCAATTCCGAAGCAGGTCCGCCACCACGTCCGCGTGCGCGAACAATCGCTTCGCGATGCGGTCGTGGCCTTCGCGTATGTCCGTCTCGTCTGCCATGCGAACACTCTGGCAAACCTTCGCGAGGGGCGTGTTGCGACATTTGCCCAACCTCTTGTAGGCGATGTCGCTTGGCCTTGTGAGGCATCGGCCTACCGGCGCATGAAGCGTCCTTCCGCGCTCGCCACAAGCTGTCCGCCTTCCACCATGCACGCGCTCGCTTGCATGATCTTGAGTCGCCCCTTGGCTTCAACCTGTCTCGCCTGCAAAGCCACCGGCGTGCCAATCGGCAGGCTCGCGCCATAGCGAATCTGCATTCGCGCCGTCACCACCACCTGCCCTTGCAGAAAGTGATAATTGGCCATGACATCGTCGAGCAGGCTGAAGATGATGCCGCCATGCGTCATACTGTCGTAGCCGCTATGTTCTATAGCAGGCGTGAATTCGGCGCGGCACACTTGGCTCTCGCCTTCGGACTCGAGGCGGAACTTGACTTTGAGTCCGATCGGATTGTTCGGGCCGCAGACGAAACAATGATTGGCTGGCGTGTCTAACCGCATAGCTTGCAACAACGACGAGGCTCAAAAGCCGCATTCTGGGACATGAGAGGACTGATCGACAAGCTTGACCGTATTCTTGGCGCGCCACTCGATCCGGCGGACACCAACGGGGAGATGCTTGCCGGCGTGTCGGTCGCATTGCGCGAGCAGCCGGAAGCCGACTTTGAAGCCCTCTTTATTCGTCGCAGCGTCCGCGAAGACGACCCTTGGTCGGGCCACATGGCGTTCCCGGGCGGGCGCTTTGACGATGGCGACCACTCACTAAAACATACCGCGATCCGCGAAACCCACGAGGAGATCGGCCTCGATCTCGTCACGTTCGGGGAGTATCTCGGCGCGCTTGCGCCGCTCGAACCCATGCGCTCGACACCGCCTCGCAACCTCATCATCGAGCCGCACTTCTTCTTGCTGCGAGAGACCCCGGACCTGACCCTCGACCATTGGGAAGTTGCCGAGGCCATGTGGCTACCCTTAGCGCCAATGCTGAGCGGCGAGACGCACACCGCCACCGAGTATTTTTTTGACGGACGCGCACGCCGCTTTCCGAGCTTTTCAACGCCGGGCGATCAGCCGATCTGGGGGTTGACGTACCGCATCCTAGAAACTCTATTTGAGCTCGTCGACCCGCACTTCAAACCGCTCGACCTCTCGAAGGCCGACTTGGTCACCGACCTCGACGGGCAAGTCTCCCATGCGATAATTCAAGGTGTTCGGTCTGAACGCTTATGAGGGACGCTTGGTTCATAACGCAGCGGGCAGCATACAGATGAGAAGGTTTGATCCCACGCCTCTACAACACTTCATCGCGAACAAAGATCGCGATAAGCCGATCCTCTTCGCGGGACGAGCGACTGAAATCGCAGCCGTCAATGATGCGATCAAGGCGGTCAAACGAGGCTCTGTCGCAGGCCAAACACTCCTCTTTACTGGGGCGCCGGGTGCTGGCAAAACCGCATTGCTTCGGCATCTGCAATTACATTTGACGGACTGCCGATCAGCGTCATTCCCCGCACATGCACTGAGCGACCCTCGCCAAGTCGTCATCGACATCATCTCGCAAATCGACCCGAAGACAGGCGAGACACTCAACCGTTCGACCACGACGGCATTTCACGGCGAGGCTGGCGCCAGCCCGTTGAAAGTGGGCGGCGCGTATTCCAAAACAGAGTCCAGGCCAACGCTGTCATCGCTGCGGGCATTCGCTCAGAGCATACGCCCCGATATCTTGAAGTCCCCAATCGTTCTGTTTATGGATGAGGCGCAGAACGCGGAGGCTGATTTAGCGAACACTCAGCGAAGCTCTCTATTGCAAGACCTCCATGAGGGACAAAGTGGTCCCTTTCTGCTCATTGCCGGCGGCTTGAGTCAAAGTTTGGGGCGATTTTCGGAGCTTGGCATTTCCCGGTTCGCCACCAATAGCGTTCTCGCTCTTGGGTGCTTGACGCCGCATGATGTTCGCGAAGTTGTGGAACGCTTCTTTGTTACCTCGGATTTTGGCATTCAGGTTGGTTCATCACATCTTCAAGAATCATGGCTCGCAGCCATCATGGATGAATCCAAGGGATGGCCTCAACACTTGACCAACACGCTCATCAGTGCTGCCGAAGAGATCATTCGCGCGAATGGCATCCTCGAACACGCGAATCTAGAATCTGCGTTAGCAGAGTCACGCCGCCGGCGGGAAGATTATTATGCTCAAAGGCAGGGCGATATCCCGATAGAGCTGATCGCAGAGGTGTTTTCGATCATGCCGAACAGCGGGGGTGCGACATTCAACCAAATTGATGATGCGATAGATACCGCGTATCGCAGGTTTCCAAAAACAGCAAAGAAGCTATCTCAAGATGCGGCTTACATAACGCTGTTGAACAGAGGGCTGTTGCAAGAGTGCAGGGCGAGGCATTTTGATGCGCCCATCCCGTCCATGCGAGACTTTATCGACCGAGAGGCACGCAAAGAGGGCTGGCGACCGGCCTGAGAACAGGGAGCGGGCGAAGGCCGATCTCGTCACCGAGAAGCCATCTGCCGCTGGTAGCTGAGAATCGCTAAGCCCTTGGAGACGCTGCCGAAGGTGTCATGCCGCACGACGCGCCCGGGGAAGAAGCAATCCAAGAGGTCAATCACCGCCGGAATCTCCGACGAACCGCCGGTTCTGAGCACGAGGTCAATCGCATCGCTTCGCAGCCCGGCAAGCTCAAGCGTGCGATGCACGGCCTCGGAAAAGCTCTCAAGCGTTTCGTCAATGATCCATTCAAACTCGCTGCGCGTAACGGCAAGTGAGAGATCGATCTCAGGAATGTCGAGCATGGCCTCATTCGAACTCGACAAGGCAATCTTGCAGTCTCCCACGGCTTGGAACACCAGAAACCCGAGGTTCTGGCGCACATAGTCCTTGAGCCGCTCAAACGCCATCACATCGTCCGCTTCGCCGCCGCCTTGAATGGCTTGTTCAATGAGCGTCGTGAAGCGATTTTGATTGAGTTGATGCGAAACCGCCCAGTTGAGCAGGAGCGGCGCGAAATCTTCAAACGGGAAACGAGATCGGGACTCACCTAGTCCCTTGTGATGTTCTGTTCGCTTGTTCCAATGCTGTCCTTCGCCGATCAAGGGAAAGACAAGCTTGCGCAGCAGTTGCTGATCGATGTGATTGCCGCCCAAGCCGAGGCCGTGCGTGGCGACCACTTCAAAGCCGTTGGCGCTATGCTTCATCACGCACAGGTCGAGCGTGCCGCCGCCGAAGTCAACGGTCAGCACATGTTGCACGCCATCGCTTGAACGGCCGTGCAGGTAGCTTGTCGCCGCCGCCACAGGCTCCTCGACAAACTCATGGTTCGGGATGCCCGCAAATTGAAGTCCATCGACCATCCGCTGCAGCGCCGTTTGATTACGCAGTTCGCCGCGTCCTTCGTAGTTGACAGGCCGACCAACGCACACCGCCACGTCAAGCGCGGCCTCGCGTTCAATGCGTTCACGCATCGCCTTGAGTATCGGCGTGATCAACGCAGTCAGGCGAAAATTGCGCTCAAAGACCGCGAGCCGCGGCGTTCGCTCATCGCCGAGCAGGCGCTTGACGCCCATGAACAAGCGCCCTTTGAGGCCAGCGTCTTCCATGGCCGGGCCATAAATCGGGCGACCGCGCGTCGCGAGTGGCGCAGTGCTGCCGGGGCCAATCGGCGTGTGCCATTCGCTTTCTTCGCCGATGACTTCGGGGATGAACTCGACGGTCCTGCCAGTGTTGTCAGCGACATAGGTCAAAATTGCGCTTTCGCCTGTGAGCACTTGAAAGCGCCGGTCAAGATAAGTTGCGGACGGCATGATCTCGCGCTCTTCGTCGAGTGTGATCTGACGAACGCCGGACTCGTCGCACACAGCCGCCGAAGAGTTGGTGGTGCCGAAATCTATGCCAATGCCAAGTGCCACGATGCGTCGTGTCGAATTGAAGCGAGCGCCGGCTTAGCGCGACGCTTGGATCAGCGTTCCGCTGTCGTGCAGCGCATGAATGTCCTCATCGTCCATATCAAGCCAGTCCTTGCACACTTGCCGGTTGTGCTCGCCCAAGTAGGGCGCGAAGCCGCGTATCTCGCTCTTCGCCGCTGAAAATCGATAGGGCATCTTCAGCACCGGACGAGTCTCGCCCGCAGGATCAGTGATCTCGGTGACGATGCCGCGATGCGAGATCGCAGCCGACTCGCTGAGCCTCGATGACTCGCGCACATCGCCCCAAGGAATCCTCAGCTTGTCCATGAGGGTGACAAACGCTGCTTTTGACGGCAGCGAACACAGCGCCTCACACATGAGGCGGCGGCGGTTGTTGACCTTTTGCGCCAAGTCCGCATCCTTCGGCGTGTCGTCAACAAGGTTGAATTCGGGTGCGAGATGCCGCCAGAGCGCCCGCGCATCCCTCGATATGAGCACGTGGCCATCCTTGATCGGCCAGACGCGGTTGCCCAAGGGGCGGGTCGGTAGCGAGTCCTCGATGTCATAGATACCGATATCGTCGGTCGCGATTTGCGCATCGATCATCGCCATGTCGAGATACTGCCCCTTGCCGGTCGCGCTTCTGAGCAGCAGCGCCGAGAGAATGGCGACAGTCGTGTGCAGGCCGGTGTTGGTGTCCGCAACGGAACTCTCGATATCGACGAATTCTCCGCCGCTCGCCTTCGCCTGACGCGCGATCAAGCCAGTCTCGGCGTGCACCACAGGCGCAAAGGCGCCGCGACCTGCTTCCGGGCTGTCCGCGCCGAAACCACTGATCGACGCCATGATCAAGCGGGGATTGATCTCGCGTAGCGCGTCATAGCCAAGTCCAAACTTCTCCATCACATGCGGACGAAAATTCTCGACGACGACATCGGCCTTCGATGCAAGCTGTTTGACGAGCTCGACGCCGCCGTCCGTTCCCAAGTCCACGCACAGGCCGCGCTTGCCGAGATTCCACTGCAGGAAGTAGCCAGCCATGCCCGCTTGCCGCCGTCCCCAATGGCGCGTCATGTCGCCCGTCGGCGACTCAACCTTGACGACATCGGCGCCAAGGTCGGCCATGATGCGGCCAACATAGGGGCCGGCGAGCGCTTGCGAGAAGTCAAGCACACGAATACCCGCAAGCGGAGAGCGCTGTTGAGAGCGCTGTTGACTATTGTCAGTGGTCATGGGGCCTTGACCCCCGTGCCGCCAAGTCCGCAGTAGCCGCCGGGGACACGCTCAAGATATTGCTGGTGATAGGGCTCGGCGTAGTAGAAGGGGCAAGCAGGCGCGATTTCGGTGGTGATCTCGCCGTAACCACTGCGGCTGAGCGCCGTTTGGAATCGCGCCCTTGAGTCATAGGCAGCGGCTTCCTGCGCCGCGCTCGTGAAGTAGATCGCCGAGCGATACTGCGTGCCGATGTCATTGCCTTGACGCATGCCTTGCGTCGGGTCGTGGCCTTCCCAGAAGCACGTGAGTACAGCATCGATTTGTCCGCGATCAACCGCCACCAGCACGACTTCCGCATGACCGGTCAGTCCCGAGCATACCTCTTCGTAGGTTGGATTCTTCGTAGATCCACCTTGATAACCAACCGCAGTTGTGAACACGCCCGAGAGTCGCCACATCATGCGTTCAGCACCCCAGAAGCAGCCCATGCCGAGGTAGATGACTTCCAAAGGGTCGTCGAAGGGCGGCGTCATGCGATTGCCGAGCACCAGATGCGCACCTTCAACCGGCATCGCCGTGTCTCTGCCTACGAGTGCCTCGTGTGGTTCTGGAAGTCGAAGCTTCATTCGTCGCGTTCCGCGCAAATAAGGCGGCATAATAGAAAATTCGACAGCCAATTTGGCGGGCATGGCCTGTATCTTCCGAAATATCCTGTTGAAGGCGCTTCCCGTCGCGGCGCTCGCGCTGAACCTCGCCGCCTGCGAGACATCCCGCCCCGCCGCCAACATCGAGGCGAGAACCGAAGCGGTCTTCGCAAGCATTGAACAGACGCGGCGCGCGCACGAACTTGAAGAGCAAATCGTTGCGCGCCTTGACGCCTCGCCGTTCGAAGTCGGACCCTTGGGCTCTGCACTGCTTGATCTCGATTCAGACAATCTCGTTGCGCACCTCGGATTGGCTGTTTTCTACGATGCCGTGAAGGAACCGGGAAGCGCGGCGCGCCATCGCTTGATGGCGGAGGACTTGGCGGCAGGCATTGAGAAGATCGGCACGAGTTTCGTGGTCGCATCGCCTGCGCAAGCTGAGAGCCTTTTACGCACGCAAGGCTACATATGCATTGGCGCCCGCTATCTGCCGAGTGCGCCGCTCGCCTATCAGATTCTCGCAGTCGATGAAGCAGGCGTGAACCATGATTTCGATTTTCTGCTCGCGCGTCCTGAGCACTTGGCACCGCCGGGCCTGAAGATCAACTTCTCAAAGTTCGAAGACATCCTGTTTCTGCTCATGCCAGAGCGCTCACGGCTCGGCGACACAGCCGCACGCGCGTTCATTCGGCAAGTGCAATTCGAACACAGCGACACGGGATTCGGGCTGCCTGAGTGGTTTACCAGCCTGCCCGCAGGAAGGCCGAACGTCAACATCGACCTCCTGAAAGGATATGAACAACAGAATGCGGCGGTGCCAGCCTCGGGCGAAGCGAGACTTGAGGCGCTGCACGCCGCGAAGCGCCATTATGCGCGCGCCGCGCGCGCAGGCTCTACCGAAGCCATGTATCTGCTCGCACGGCTCTATCGATCGAAGGAACTCGGGCGTGGCAATCAGGAGAAAGCTGCCGAGCTCTTCCGCAAGGCGGCCGAGGCGAAGAACCTCAACGCCACTCGCGAACTCGCGAGATTCTTAGAGCGCGGAGATGCCGTTTTCGATGAGAGCCTCGAGAGTGCGCGCGATTTCTACCGGAACGCCTACGCGCTCGGAGGCAAGGGCGATCTGCGCGCCTACATCGAGTTCTTGCGGCGCCATGACGGCGAAGTGGAATTTGACACGGAAGCGTTCGAAGCCCTGCGCACGTCGGCCAAGGACAAGCATGCATGGAGCCTGATGACGCTTGCCAATCTGTATGCCGATGGCGTGGGCGTCAAGGCCAATTATCGACGTGCGCGCGCACTCATGCGCGATGCCGCGCGCGAGGCACCGGAAGCACCCGATCTGATCAATGAGGTGGCTTGGGTGCTCGCGACTTCAAACAAGCGGCAGCTTCGCGACAATCGATTTGCGCTTGCCGTGATGGATCAGATGATGCGCGGCAACGAGGATGCGCAGGCCAACCCCATGTATCTCGACACCTGGGCCGCCGCCTACGCTGCCAACGGCGACTTTGAAGAGGCCGTGCGCTTGCAAAACCGAGCGCTTGAAGCTGCGGACGAATCGCCTTTGGGCGAAGACCTCGTGGCGGAAATGCAAACCCATCTCGCGCACTTCCACAAGGGCGAGGCCCTGTCCAAAGAGAATTTCGATGCCGACGAGGACGAAGGTTAGCTATCTTGACGTGCGTTCCCCGTCCGAATTTGCCGCAGGATCGATCTCTGGGTCAAAGAATCTACCGATCTTGAGCGACGAGGAACGCCGGCTTGTCGGCATCTGCTACAAAAAAGAAGGGCGGGACGCCGCTATCGCACTTGGGCACTCGCTTGTGGCGGGCGAGATCAAAGCAAGCCGCGTGGCAGCGTGGCGCGAATTCGTAACGCATGCGCCGGACGCGCAGATCTGCTGCGCGCGCGGCGGCCTGAGGTCTCAGATTGCCGCCCGTTGGCTTTTCGATGCCGGCATTCATTTGAAGCGCGTCGAAGGCGGCTACAAGGCGCTTCGCAATCAATGCCTCGATGTGCTCGTTACCGCGCCGCAGACGCTTGCCATCGTCATCGTCGGCGGTCGCACCGGCAGCGGCAAAACCGAGATCATTCGCAAGTTCGAGTGCGCACTCGATTTGGAAGGTATTGCGCGGCACCGCGGCTCCGCGTTCGGCGCGCTTCGCGACCCGCAGCCGAGTCAGGCGACCTTCGAGAATCACATCGCGCACGCGCTCGCGATGTTCATGCCGGGGCAGCGAATTGTGATCGAGGATGAGAGCCGCGCGATCGGCAGCCGCTCGGTGCCGAATCGCCTCTATGAAGCAATGGGACAGGCACCGATTCTTGTCGTGGAACAGGACCGAGCGGCGCGTGCGGCGCGCATCTACGATGAGTACGTGGCCGAATCCGCCGGTGTGGTCGGCCCCGAAGCCCTGCGCGAACGACATCTCGCATCGCTTGACCGCATCAAGAAGCGCCTTGGTGGCTTAGCCCATGCACGCATCGCCGCCGAAATCGAAGCAGCCTTTGCGAGCGGCGAGCGCGACGCGCATCTTCTATGGATCAGCTCGCTGCTCGAAACCTACTACGACCCCATGTACGACCACGGCCTCAAGCGCAAAGCGTCGAGGATTTGTTTTCGTGGTTCGCCCGAAGCCGTGTGTGATTGGATTACGAATCAGTCTGATATTCGCGCCATGCCGCGCACATCGCGTTAATCCCGGAGACTTCGCTCATACCGAGAATCTCCAGTATCCGTTCAGCTTCTGCGTACGAAAAGCTCGCGTGAAACATGTGCGAGCGAGCATCGCCTCGATGATCGGGCGGACGCGCGATCGGCTCGCTCTCACAGACGCTGCGCAGCCGCGAAGCCAACGCGCGCTCACCAGAAGCCTCAATGATCTCAGCGGTGGAGACGAGCAGATGGCGCGAGATGACATGCGGCTGATCGCAGAGCCGCTTGTATTCGGCCCAATCCATCTAGAGGTTTCTAGAGATCGAGCGATTCCCCAGTCAGTCGTCGATACGCTTCGAGGTAGCGGTCGAGCGTGTTTTGCACAACGTCGCCGGGCAGTGGCGGCCCGGGCGGCGTCTTGTCCCAATCGCCCACCGTTACAAGCGTCTCCAGATGATTGCGCACGTACTGCTTGTCGTAGCTCTGCTGTTCCCGGCCCGGCTCCCAATCATCGGCTGGCCAGAAGCGCGAGCTATCGGGCGTGAACACTTCATCGATGAGAATGGGCTCATCGGGCGCATCTTCAAGCACGCCAAATTCAAACTTGGTGTCGGCCAGAATAATGCCGCGCTCACCTGCGTAGTCGCGACCGGCGGCGTACAGACCGAGAGTCAGAGATGACAGGCGCTCCGCCATTTTCTCACCGAGCACTTCGGCAGCTTCGGCGAAGCTGATGTTCTCGTCGTGACCTGTTTCGGCCTTGGTCGATGGCGTGAATAAAGGCGTGTCGAGCCGGTCGCTATTGACGAGCCCCTTGGGAAGCTCAATGCCGCACACCGCGCCTGTTCGCATGTAGTCCTTGTAGCCGCTACCAGTGATGTAGCCGCGCGCAACGCACTCGACCGGCAGAACCCGCGTTTTTCGGCAGAGCATGATGCGGCCTTGCAGCCGCGCCCGCTCTTCGTCAGAAATCCCCGGAATGTCATTGGAATCGCAGGACACCAGGTGATGCGTGAGCAGGTCTTCAAAATGAGAGAACCAAAAGCGCGAGAGCTGCGTGAGGACGACACCCTTGCCGGGCACGCCGGTTTCCAAGACGACATCAAAGGCGCTGACCCGATCGGTCGCGATGATCAGCAGGCCATCCGTGCCATCCGGCAGAGGACATTCATAGAGGTCGCGCACCTTGCCCCGACGCGCGCCCGCGAGCGGCAGATTGGTTTCCATGACCGCGCTGTTCATGTCTTGCGTTCTCCCAAAAGGGGGGTAGGATACATGCTTTTGATGGTCGTCAATGTCCCTCTTGCAGGCCCACGTCATTCAGCATCTGGCCTTTGAGGAATTGGGCACCATTGGTGACGTGCTTCGAGAGCGCGGCGTAGAACCCGAGATCATTGACGCGACGCAAAGCGACTTCGACTCCGCGCCCGATTCGGACCTTGTCATTGTTCTCGGCGGGCCGATCAGTGCGAATGATGCCAAGCGATTTCCGTTTCTCGCCGCTGAACGTGCGCTGATCGAACACAGGCTCAAGCGAGCATTGCCGACGCTCGGTATTTGCCTTGGCGCGCAACTCATGGCGCAAGTGCTCGGCGCCAAGGTCTATCCGATGACGCGCAAGGAAATCGGATTCTCCGCGTTGCGCTTGACCGAAGCAGGCAAGGCGCATGCGTTGGGTGCGGTGACGACACCCGTCTTGCATTGGCACGGCGAGATGTTCGACCTGCCAGCAGGCGCGCTGCGGCTTGCTTCCACTGAGCTTTGTATCGAACAAGCATTCTCATTCGAAGCGCACAGCCTTGCCTTGCAATTTCACTTGGAAGTGCGCGCACGCGAACTCGAGCGCTGGCTGGTGGGGCACATCGTCGAGCTTGAGGCGGCTGGCGTTGATCTACAGGCGCTGCGAGCGCAAGCAAAGCAATGGGGTGATGCGCTTGAGAAGGAGTCGCATCGGGTTTTTAACGCCTGGCTTGATGGGCTCGGCTGTGCTGCGCTCTCTACGGATCAATAACTATTACGCAACGTGCTCGCCACGAATGGCGTCCCGGATTTTGTTCCACTCGGCACCCTCAAACTCTTGGGTAAGCCCGCTGCCGCCATAGCTTGGGATGTCCAACTGACGACGCGCCATATTTTTTCGCCGGGCGTGAAAGACTCGATGCAACCCTTCTTCAAACAGTCGCCGAAGTGAGGTGCCTTCCTGCCGAGCCAGACGCTTGGCGTGCTCAAGCAAGCCATCAGGCAGTTCGATAGTTGTCTTCATGCTGGATATCGGCATATGCAGAATTGCTTCACCGTATTACGCCTGCTGATGAAACACAAGGGAAGGTTCGAAAATATGTTGGCAACAAAGAACCTGACATGTATACAAAAAGCACTTTTTGTATACATTTTGGCTGATTGTGTATACCGAAGTGCTATTTCCTATACATGTTGGATGGCGTCACTGGGATGCCCTTACAAACCCTGACTCTCAGCCAAGCTTTGTGCGAGACTGACTTTTTCAACGGGAGGTTGCCATGTCAGTTACCACGATAGGGATTCGTCTCTGCCTCGCTTTGGGGTTCACGGCTTCCGCCTTGTCGCATGGCACAGAACCGCACGAACAAGAGGTGCTTGCGCGGCTTGCAGAGTCAGAAGCTGGCATACTCTTCTGGCCGCAGGCTGATCGGCGGATTGGCTTTCGCCATATCTCCGAACTTCTTCCATCCAGGTTGATCAAGCCGGGCGACTCGCCTTCGACGCTGCGCGACGCGCCGCTTGATCTTGGCTCGTTACGCTATCAGGTCGAAGGACAAGACCATGCCCTGTCCGACTACCTTGACGACCCCGGCCATGTCGGGCTGATTGTCGTTCGCGGCGATGATGTCCTGTTCGAGCATTATTCCGATGGCAATGACCGGAAAAGCCTGTGGATATCGTTTTCGGTGGCCAAGTCGGTGACCTCAATGCTCATCGGCGCGGCAATCAAAGATGGATTCATTCAAAGCGTTGACGATTCCGTAGTTGATTATCTGCCGCACCTGCGCGGCACCGGCTATGCGCAGGCGAGCATCCGCGATGTCTTAAGAATGGCGTCGGGCGTTCTCTGGAACGAGGACTACACCGACCCGGCATCCGATGTGGCGCTGGCAGGCGGCGCCAACGGCACGGCCCTGCTGAACTACCTCGCCAAGCTGCCAGCCGAGTACGAGCCGGGGACGGTGTTCAACTACAACACCGGCGAAACGAATCTCGCAGGCCAGCTTCTGCGGGCGGCGATCGGCAACAATGCCGCCACCTACCTGAGCCACAAGATCTGGCGGCCTTTCGGCATGGAACATGCGGCCTACTGGTCACTCGGAGAAGTCGGTGGCGGCGAACTCGGCGGCTGCTGCATCAACGCTTCGCTGCGCGACTATGCCCGACTTGGTCAATTCGCCATGCGCGGCGGCGTGTTGCCGAACGGTGATCGGGTGCTGCCCGAAGGCTGGATGGACGAATCAATCGAACCCTCGGACGGGTATGAAGGCTACGGCTATCTTTGGTGGCTGTACGAAGACGGCAGCTACGCCGCCCGCGGCATATTTGGACAGCTGATTCAGGTCTACCCTGACGATGATCTCGTCATTGCCGCTCATGGCAACGCGATCGCGGCGACGGGCACGAGATACCGTATTCACCAAGGGGCGCTCGTTCCGGCGATTCGGGCGTTTCTGGCTGAGGGGTAGATGAAGGATACAAGCGCATTGACTTATCCTTTGTTATGCGCTTCACGCCTCCTGATGATGGGCCGATACATCTATGCTCCGCGCCTTGAGCAGCTCGACGTAGGTGAAGAACGACATGCATAGCTTTTCGTCCCAGCAATCCTGCTGACTCGCTCGACGAACGTTAATCGAAACTCAACCTCAGACCAGTCGGCTTCGATCAGTATTATCGAACACCCTTTATTTCCCGATTATCGTGAATTATTGCTCTCGTACTAACCACGAGTGTTTGTTATTATATCTTCTCTATTTCACATTTTTTGATAATTGGAACATATACAAGAAAAAACGCCACGCCTGCCCCGAGGACGGGCACAGCTTGTCCAAGTGCTGTCTGCTGCCAGCGATGTGATTCACGTCAATGACGTGGCAATGACACTTGGTCTTGACCGTACCCGCGCCGCTCAGCGCCTGTCCCGCTGGGCTGAACAGGGTTGGTTGAGAAGAGTTGGGCGTGGTGCCTATGTCTCAGCTTCAATGGATACCATGGCTTCAGACCGCGTACTTGATGATCCGTGGGTACTCGTTCCTGCACTGTTCGCACCTGCATACATCGGAGGTCGGACGGCGGCGGAACACTGGAACCTGACCGAACAGATATTCAAGGATATCTTCGTGATGACCGCGCAGGCCGTGCGGCAGAAGCGCCAAGAGCGGCACGGTGCTCTCTTTTCGCTGAAGCACATCGATGGACGAAAGATCTTCGGTGTCAAGAACACCTGGCGCCATCGGACGCAAGTGCCAGTCTCAGACGTGCACCGCACCATCATCGACATGTTCGACAACCCGGCAATCGGTGGCGGCATTCAGCATGTGGCCGACTGCTTTGCAAGCTATCTGCAACGCGACGATCGAGATGACAACAGACTCATCGAATATGCCGTGAGTCTCGGCAATGGCGCTGTCTTCAAGCGCCTCGGATTTTTCGCGGAACGCTTCCAGGACGGTGCCAAACTGAGCCGTCTGTGCGAGAGGCATCTGAGCGGCGGTCATGCAAAACTCGATCCCGCCCAGGACGGGATACACGTCGTTTCGAAGTGGAGGCTTCGCGTGCCGGAGGGCTGTTCCCAGGAGGTATCGCCGTGATCCAAAAGCGCGAAATCCTCCAAGCAGCCCAACAGACCTCGCTCACACCACACGTTGTTGAAAAGGATTATGTTCTCGGATGGGTGCTTGCTGGCATCTATCAGCAGGAGGACTTCGCGCAGAATTGAATATTCGAGAGCTATGCGTATCTACAGACGACTTTTCGCTCGGTCAATCCAAATCTCATCTGCCAAGAAGTCTCTATCGACTATCCTCCAAAGACGAACCGTATGAGATTAACTAGAAATGCCAAGAATCTCGAGAATTCGAAGTTAACAATCAACCCATGCTATCACGCTCACTTAGTTCCAAAGCCCAACCGAATAACATAGCCAAGCCACAAATCTTATGAGTTAAGTCGTGCGGAACAATTTTTCGACGGCTTAGTGTCAGTGAAGCTACCAATCCATATTCGCTGCATTATCCATTTCCCTCATTAAATGCTCGGTGAACTCCACCATGTCCTCAACAGTTTCTCGCACCCCTTCGTAGGTTCCATCCGCAGCCATGGTCAGAATTGCCGGGAGCCCTAGATCTTGAATATACAGCTTGATTCCCGCTCTCTTAGCGCTCCAAATATGCGACTCGAAATGTGTGATCGAATCGAATGCCTGCTTTGGATTTAGATCAGCACCGGAGCCGAAGCGAAACGAGTCCGAGTTTTGCGTGTGGGGCAGGATCAACGGTACTGCGCCTGCTGTAGAGTGAAAACTGAACGCTTCACCATCCTTACCAAACGCCCCATGCGCGACATGGTTACGAAGCCGTCGGCGAATCGTGATTAGTTCATCGTATAGCTTTTTGGTCTCGTGATCGTCAATGGGGAGGGCGGCTTTGAACTTTTCACCCCAATTCGCCCTAGCCAAGCGGCCTACTTCTTCCCCAGTCGAGCACACGCCGTTGAGAATAGCGATATGAATGAATACGTGTTCAGTCCAAGAAAAGAATGCGTCTACGGCAGACGTTCCTAGCCACCGTGCTTCACGATCTAACTCCAAAGATGGAAAGCGAATCTTGGTCGTCGTAATTCCCTTACTTTCATCTTTTGTCTCTTCCATAGTGCATTCACCTTGGCGCATCTCAACTTCACTTGATTTGTTCAGATACAGGCGCCGAAGGTACTCAAATTTCTCAAAAAGAGTGCGTGAGTAGTTTGCGACGCTCAGGTTTGATCCCTGCGCAGCTTCATTCGCAAGATGTTCGAAGAATGGCTGTGCCGCCGTCACCCCGTTCCGGACTAGCCGAACGATTTCCGTGGCATCATCTTGTTGCCGCTCTTGATCCGCGGCGAACACGCCTAGACCGAACTTCCGATGCTCAATTAGATATACGGTGCCGTTGAAATCAACCGGAAATGCATATGCCTGCTTCTCCCATCGCCCCATATCCCAAAATTCGAGAAGGTCCGCAAGCAGAAAGTAGACAAGGTAAGGTTCTGGAAGTTGTATACCAGTATTTATCCGCTTTGTGGAGAACAGAAGATGTTCCGACGCGGTTATATTTCTGTCAGCGGGCTTGAGCGGGGTAATCGCTCGTGCGGCCTTCTCTCGAACTTCCTCAAGTCTGATAGCCATGCTTTGTTCATCTCACAATTAGATATATCCAAGATTATCTATAGTTTTTGGGTTCCGCATGATTCGAATTATGAAGTGGTCGGGGTCGTTTAGAAAGTTTGAGACCAAAGCACACAAACGAGCAGATCAACGCTGCCATCCATTAGGGTTGAGAACCAATCAGAGCCTTCAAAGCCGCCTCAGCCTTCGAGCACGAATGCCACAGATCTGGCACAACATGAAGAAGATGCCTAATACAAGAATACAGGTACTGCGCTTCATCCACGCTCAATTCATCAAATGCGAGTTCGACCATGCTTTCGCCAACAAATTCTCGCCAATCCGAGAGACCACTGCGGCTTGCGGCTGCTGTAAGGAGAATTCCTGTAGCTTCTTGTGCCGAGATTTCAATCTGTTTGTCGCGGCAGGCTGTCCGAATGCAAGCGCGTATTTTGTTTGCCAAAAAGTGGTTTCGTGTTCTCGCCGCGACATTGGCTAAACCATACAAGATATCCAGCAGTTGTGATCGATCCTCTAAGCCGGTGAATCCATTATTACTCCACGAGCTCAGTGCTCTTGCGGTGCGTTCCACAATATCAGCATCGACTTTGAAAAGTGTCAAACAGCTCGTTATATTAAGTAATTTTAACGGACTGGGCACGAGTTTATCAAACTGTTCCTTGAATGATCGCAATTGGTCTTCTGCCAAAGGCTCTGATTGAGACTCGCGACCTTCTAGCGGGCTAGGAACTCCTGAGAGAGGAAAATGGGCGGAAGCTAGCTGACTTCTTGGCCTAGGTCCAAGTACGAGTGACCTCAACTTCCCTTCGCCAACATGGTGCTGCCAACTTTCGGCGGCAGAATTGATACGACCTAAGAAATTCATCTTCAGGATTTGCGCCATACCAAAATGCGGATTCCAGCACGGCTCTAAGCGCATATCGCAGAAGGATTGCATGTAGTGCTGCATACCGCGAGCATCAACTGCCCGGCGTGCAAAGTCATGGTGGTTGATGCCAATTTGAACAAGCGCTCTCCGAACCAGTTCAGCTTGAGCAAAGGCCACTAACCTCCTGTAGTAAGGCGTAGCCTTAGCTAGAAGTCGCAAGCTTGAGATCTGCCCATCGACAAGAACGAACAACGATGTGAACGACTCGCATTCGCTTTGGTCTGCATCAATATCATCGTTCTGTATCGCCTCTATAAGACGAACAAGAAAAGGTTCAATTTCAGGTCGCTGCCTGAGATTACGCAGACCAACTTCGACAGCACCAAGTTTCGAAACTACTCCGCCAAATTGCTCTAAAAGCTCATAAGCCTCGATCATTTCTTGACTTGACAAATGGGCAATTTCGATTTGATCCGTAAGTGCGGGATGCCCGGATAAGAGTAGGCTATGCAAAAACCCTTCAACGGGTTGCCAAGTGGTCAAGTTGTTCAATAGTGCTTTGCCCGGGCCGCTGGCGTAGTCCATTATCGATTTACTACCATCGAAGGCACCTACCAATCTCTCAAAGTACCTATTTGAGTGAGGCACTAGGGAGAGAGCATCAATCTTGGATTCTTTAGTCCAATCTCTGGCAGATCGAAGAAAATATGCTGGCGTATCTTGAAGTTCGCTACGGAGAATTTCCACTTCCTCGTCACCGAGGGGCCGTTTTTCCAGGAAGTTTTCCCATCTAGCCCGATCATTAGGGGGCAAGTTGACATCTAACGCTTTCTCATTCAAGAATCTCTGTCGCGTTTTTCGATTCGGTGACAAGACCAAGAAATCGGGTAGTGGCTGACGGAGTTCCCCTGAGCAGGCGACGAGATTCGGTTCTTCATTCATTCCTTCGCTCTGAATCTGCCAATCGCGACCACTTGTGTCGGAGACTTCTGTTCCCTGAGTTCCTCCAAGAACTTTTCGAACTGCTCCAAAAAGATTCGAACGCTGAACAGAGAGACCTGAATGGTGGAAGGTCAGTACTGGGTCCGTACTGACTTCGTACTCCTCTCGGAACGCCGCCTCATCAATTAGACCTTGGCGAATAAGTGGCGGTGTAAGTTCGAATGCGGCCTGAGCTAGCGCAGCTCTCTCCAATTGCGAGTTACTCACGGTGCCTCCATTCAGGTAATTCGACTTCAGATATCTCACTAATCTTCTGCCTGTAGTGCTCAACCAACTCGTCAAAGAGTTCTGGAGATTGGATCTTTAAGGGCGAAAGCACTTTTTCTTCCATCCACTTCCAATACGCATCACGTATCTCTCGGGATACATCTAATGGAGGCACAAGCAGCCGTAGTACATCTAGCCCTTGACCTCTGCGGATGAGGTCGTTCCCGTCTTCCGCATTAAGTCGATGAGCCCATCCACGCGAGTCAATTTGATCGACAATCCAATTCGAACGAGCCGCCGCGTCAGAAATGTCGCCTCCGTCTTGCCATAAGCTCTTCAAGACATTGATAAATGCCTGAAGGCACGCGCTCAACCAGTGGGCTTCTCTCGGTATTTGAAGCCAATTTCCCATCCTGAGTCGAAGCAGTGATTCTCGGATGGCCTTTAGTTCCGCAGCTTCGAGTATCTGACCGCAATCGACTGCGGAGCTTTTCAGATGGAGAGCCAATTCCTTTTCTTCAATTGGAACAAAAGCATAACCACCTCGGCGGAGCTTTGTTCGAAGAGTCAAGCGCTCGTCCTCTGAGACAACGCCACGCCGGACTAAAGCATCCAAGAGGTCCAGAGTTGAAAATATCGGGAGCTTTTCGTCTCCTTCGTTAATCTGTCGATGTTGGTTGACAAACCGATCATCCATGATTGCGGCATCGAAATCAGACGCAATGGAAATCAAATCCATCGTAGGGTGTTCTATATAAATCTCCTTATCACGCTCATGCGCCCACTGCTTGCGACCGACCTTAATCCGACCAGATTCAATGCCCGAGCTCAATACACCCTGCAAATCGTCTATAACCCCCAGAGCTTGCTCCGAAATATGTTCGAAGGAAATCAGAGCGTCACCTTCAGAAACCACGCTCGGAGACAGTACGGCCGTCAACCCCGCACTTCTAAGTTTATCCAAGAAGCCCAGATGCTCGAAGTATGTCGCTGCCAAGCCATCAAGATAAAGCGTGGCTCCGTCAGATATTTCTGGCTGTTCCGGCCAAGGAGATTCTCTTATCTGAAGATAAGCTCTGGCCTGAGCTTCCTCTTCCCGGGTGATCTGGCCTTTCTCTTTGAGCTTCTCCACCACCGCCAAGCAGCCGCTGAGAATCGAGCCGTGAGCAGAAAGGTCGGCCTCTTCTTCCATTAGCGATGCAACACGATAAACCGGAGAGGGACGAACCACAAGATATTGTGAATGCTCATCACTTCCTGTCTGAGCTTGGGCAATGAGAACTGCTAACTCTTCTCCTACTTGTCCAGATAGCTCTCTGTCTGGAGTGCTGCTCGATACGAATCTCTGCAAGTTACCGGTAGCCAGAAGATCACGAATTCGATGAGCACTTTTGATTCGACTTGGCTGGTGAAATGTCACTCTTTGGCGTTCCTGAAACAACCAGGCAAGTGTCGAATGCGGCACATATACAGTTTTGAAGGCATCTAGCGATTTATCCGATATGCCGAGAAAACTCAAAGTGAGTAGCGCTGTCGCGTCGATTCCAACCACCATATCCTCTTCTTCGCTCAACTGCTCTGACGCACGGTTGCCCGCATAAGCTGGCACTATTGCGTGTCGCCTTGGATCCGACTCAGTCAAATTTGCAAGTGCTGAACAGATAGTCAAGTCTGTAAGTGTTCTGTTTAGCTGCTCGGCAGCAAGGAATAAAGCCACTTCTCCTTGCACTAGGCGTTTCCAAGTATCTGATTCCAATCGATCCCATTCAGGCTTCATCGCAACTATTTCTTTGATGCCCACCATCCGAACAGGGCCTTCTTCAGTATCTGATAGCTCGGCTGCCCTTCGAATCCATTGAGCAACCTGCGAATTGTCTTCCAACCCTGCGCTTGAAGCCAATGCGTAGGCAGCCAACAGCACATTTGGATCTTTGTCTGCCTTCTCCGCGGCTG
The DNA here is from genome assembly GCA_026709225.1 of Gammaproteobacteria bacterium. GTDB lineage: Bacteria > Pseudomonadota > Gammaproteobacteria > Pseudomonadales > Azotimanducaceae > Azotimanducus > Azotimanducus chitobiosivorans. The sequence goes on from JAPOTJ010000041.1 coordinate 31,067, forward strand.
CGAACAATAAATTTTTTGAGTAGCGAAAGCCAGCCTGAAAAGCAAGGTTTGCCGCCGCAATTAGTTCTTGGGCAGATCTGTTGCGCTGGTTTTGGTATTCGTTGTCGAGGAACGACGTGAGTGCTATCCCATCCCCCATCGCTATCGCAAGGTTAGCCTTCAAAGCACGATAGTTCTGATTCTCAACGTAGTCATGGAGTTCGGCTAATTGCGCTCGCGCTTCCAATAACCTACCCTCTTGGTAGAGGCTCCAAGCGTAGAGCACTCTAAGATCTCGAGATTGCGACAATAGACCGAGGTTCTCACCAAACAACTCCAGCAATGCCTCGGACTTATTCATTCTGCTTAAAGCAAATGCCAGACGCTCCGCATCTTTCAGTCCCCCTGTAATGTCGAATAGCTGCCCGCCGTAGTGACACACTTGGCTCCATTGTTGTTTAGTCTCTAGCTCATTGACCAACAAAACGAGATCCTGAACGGATCTGGTTGTCTCGAATTGTTCTTTCCGAGCAGCAGCCATGTCCCTTCCCTCGGACTCCTCAATGAAACGTCGCAAGTAACGCTCTTGCTCTTTCGATATCCCCGTTTCAACAAGTTCTTCAAGAGCACGAAACGCTTCTGCTGGCATCCCTGAATCAGCGAATAATGTGATCTGCGGAAGTAGAAGCGAACTCTTCTCGACACAGGTGGAAAGTTGTGGTTGGTGCAAAGCCAAATATTCCGCCATTTTTTTTGGCGTATTCTGCATAAGCGCAAGTCCAAGCCGAGCGCACGATGCGTCCAGAGTCATTCCTCCAGACCTCGCCATCTCACGCTGAATGTCGCGTTCAATCTTGCTAGCATCTAACTCGATTCCAAGCTGGACTGCAAGATGAACAACTCCCAGCGCTAAACTAGGGTCACGCAACCTTTTCTCAACGCTGAATCGACCCTGTGAACGCAGTTCAGGATCTAGTAATTCAATCCAAAGCGCGTAATCTTCACTTGTTCTTGCCGACTGCGGCAATTCCAGTTGTCGCGCGACTTCGGCCGCATTACGAAAATCCCCGATCAGTTTTCTTCGGATAGTCATTGCTTCCGTATTCGCAACCAATGGGAAATACGAAATCTCTATCGGCACTTGCTGCAATACCATCATGCGTGAATCAACAGGAACTATCGATAGGAGCTCAGTCATGGCTGCAATATGACAAAGGCTTGGAGTCTTTCTAAGATCTTCTGAAGAAACCGTACGTAGAGTCTTAACGCTTGCTTCCCACTGACCAAGTGCGAGTTGGCCCGCGAGTAGAGCGGTTTTGCCGTCAGAATCCAAGTCGCTTGCCTGAATATCTGCTTCATCAAGCCATGAGATTGCTTCTGCCTCACCGTCGTGATGGCTCGCAATCATGAACGCAGCCGTTCGCACGGTCGGCGAATCAAGTTCCGACAAAGCTCGCAGCCCAGCAGCGCGCCCTTCCTTGCGTGAATGGACAAATGCCCGAGCAATGACAACTTCAGGATTGGTGCCAAGCTGCGTAGCAAGATCAATGTACTTCTCCGCCTCATTAATATTACTGCCCTCGCCAGCCAGAGTTCGAGCACACCAAGCCAGTGCCTGACTTCGCACTTGATCAGTTCCGCCGGAGAATTCTCGGAAAACGACTCGCTCTCCGAGCGAGAGTGCTGCATTGCTCCTGTCAAATTCCCGGAATATTCGACATTTACGTAGTTTCTCAACTTCATCCGCAATCTTTAGATCAACAAGCTCTGTTGGGAAATGTGGATACGAAAACAATTGAGTTGAATCAAGCTCTAAATTTGGAGAGAGCTTTTCGCGCGATTCAGATTCTTGCCTACGCTTCCATTCCTTGAGCATTTCCGCTGGATAGGATTCATGCTGCCCGTCAATAACTCTATGATGAGTGGGACATAGCAGAATCAGATTGTCCGGGGAATTTAGTTCCTGTGGTGTGAGATTCGATTTACCCCGAGGCCCGTCCTCCGCCAAAGCGTAGATATGACATATTTCTCCAGTGGGGACGGCACCGGAATCTTTCGTTGCAGGTTCGACAAGTTCCTGTTGACAATCAGGATGAGCACACTTGTTTCCACTCAAAGCGAACAGAATTTTCAGAGTTTGTTTAGAGTAATCTCGGCTCCCGCCCCTCTTCTTCGACATTTCGATGTTCGCGCGTTCGCTGCCCCTAATGCGCACCTATACTTTCGTATAAAACAGCGTTAATACTGTATGTATCCGCTTGGACCTGCACATCTGAAACCAGTCCGAAATAGGTCACGTCCATACAACCCCCACCTACCCCCGCCCAACCCTAACCCGCCCATCAAGATCCAACTCCGCCAGCGCCTGACGAAGCTCACCTTCCAAAGAAGCAGCTTGGGCTTCCGGCACCTCAACACTACACTCCACCAAAACCGAAAGCCCCACCCCAGTGCGAAGCTTCGGAATGACCTTGGTTCCAAGCCGGTTCCACAACTCCGGCGGCACTGTTCCCGACAAGCGTATCCGCGTTGGGGTGTCACTTGCGGGCACCGGAGTCCCCGGTTGCTCTTCAGTTTCAGACTCCGGCTCCCTCGAAACTTCCGAAGGCTCGTCGGACGGAGACGGTGGTACGCCACTATCCCGATCCCGAAGCGCCTCACTCCGAGCCTTCGTGAGCAGAAACACACTCGGCTCAAACGCGACCTCCTCAACCCCGACCAATTCCTCATACCAAATGCGCTCGTACCCACCATCCTCTTCAGCATTGGAAGCGAGGCCAAACGCGCCCTCTTGGACAAACTGCACGATCTTCCCGCGTAGCGCGGCATCAGGGTCAACAAGCCGAGTCAGCGCACCATTGAGAAAGCTCTGGCGCAAGCTGGTGAGAGGCCATGCGCCCGTCTCCTTGAATGCAGGCGGCCAGTGACGATCAAGATAACCTGCACCGACTGTCTCGCTGAGCAAGGCTTCCGTTTTGAGAGCCGTCAAAACCCGTCCGCAGAGCGTCTCATTCGAGCTGCTGTGGCCCGCACCAAGATCGATAATCTTCAGCCCGGAATCAGCACTCCTGTCGGCGAGCGCCACAAATCGGTACCCCGCCCATACCTCGTCCTTCGCGGCGCTCTCCGCATCCTTGACTGTAGTGCGAAGTTCTTGCTTTTCGGCTTGATCGAACTCCGTTCCGAGCAGCCCTTCCTTTACCTCGTGCTCAACTCGCCGCCAAGCAAGCCAATTCTCCACCCGATCACGAAGCTCCCGCCCAGGTTTCTTCGCGCACCAAACCAGAGACGCAGGATACAGCCTCGGTGACGCGCCCCGCTCTCGCGTCCATTGAGCAACCGACTCCGCGATGGCACCGCCGGCCTGCCACTCCAGCGCTGGGTCAAGCGCAACCAGCGTCAGCCGCGGGCTATCTTGGATGGACGCACCATCCTCTGGGAACAAAACAACTGGCAGTTCTGCGCCTCGGGCAAACTCCTGTTCAACCAGCTTGCGGATGACAGGCCGGATCTCGGTGTCCTCGTCGAGTGCAGCGCGCCTGTCGCTGACAACCTTCTTCAGCGTTGCTTGGTGATGAATGCGAAACCCGTCTGTCCCGACCTTGCGAATAAAGAACCCAGATGCTTCCAACGCCGCAGCCGCGTTGTCGATGCTGGTGGTCTCGACATCGGGTTCGCCGAGCGCGAAGCGCAGTTCGGGCAGATGCGCGGTCTTATCCACCTGTCCACCCGATGATTCAAAAAGGATAGCCGCTCCCACGCGGCGATGAATATCGCGCAGCGGTCCAACGGTGTCGGCATCGAGCGCACGGGCGTGCGCCGTGTCGCCCGCAATGTCCGCAGCAATGGCGACATCAAGGCGCTGCTCGCCAAGTTGTCCGAGTAAGACCGCTCGGAAATCGGGCACATGCAGCGGCGCGGAGCCGAGCGTGATCAGTGGTTCAGTTCGCGCTTCTTGGAAGTGTTGACGCGCCGCCCAAGACACCCACTGCGCCAGCATCGCGAGCGTGCCGCGAGTCTGCTGGAACTGTGCAAGCGCACTCCATTTGCGGCGAAATACCGATAGCGTCGCTGGGTGAAAGGGATAGCATGATTCAAATCGGCTGCGCAAATGATCGCGTGCCTTGGCCTCGGTTGTTGCGCTATCGACTGCCATCCATTCGGATGGAAGCCGCGCAGTGCGCTCGAAACACCAGTCCGCATAGACCTTTGCTATCCGCTTGCGCACTCGTTCGCTACCGAGGTCTTCGAATAGCCGGCGCCGAACCACATCACCTATTTCTGCTTCGTCGTTTGCAATCAAGTCACGCGCCACGCGGCGCACGACCTTGGTAATCCGATCTTGCCACTTGCTGTCCCATTCCGTCATTTCCACTTGGCTCCGAGGCAGGCTGATGACGGCTGCGGCGCCCGAAACGCCTGTCACGGCGACGGTGAGATTCTGTATGAAGGCGAGAAAACTCTCGGCTCGGTCACGGTGGCGGTTGACGAAGTTCAGCACCTCGTCAAACAGCAGCAGCACCGGCGCGTCTGCCGCCGCGAAGACTCTGCCTATGGCCTCGGTTCCCGGAGGTGTAGTCTTGGCCGCAGGCCCCAATGCCGCCACACCCGCCTCTCCCGCAAGTTGGCGAGCCAGGTCAATCCATGGCGTTTCCCGTCCTTCGGAAGGGTCCCAAGCATTCCCCACAAACACGCCTACCTTGGTGTGCGGGACTGTCGAAACCCCTGCTTGCGACAACAGGTCGGACAGCCCCGGCAAACTTTCCGCTTTGTGCCCCACACTTGCAAGATGGTAGAGCGCGGTCAGGGTGTGTGTTTTTCCGCCGCCGAATTGCGTGACGAGCGTGAGCACGGGGGATGTGTTCTGCGTCTCTCCATTCAAGCGACGAAGCACCATGCCAAGGTGGTCTTTGAGCGCACGGGTGAAGCAGGTGCGCGAGAAGAACTGCGTCGGATTTGAATAGTCCGGCGGTGCCGTGCCAGCAACCACTTGCTCCAAGGCAATCGCAAACTCGTCCGGGCTGAACGAGCGTCCTTCTCTCACTTCACGCCGCGGCGTGGTGATTTTGTACCAAGGTTCCCTACTCATAGTCCTCGACCCCTCCGGGATTTCCGTATGCGCATTCGGTCTCTCGCGACGACAATAATCGCCCCGTCACGCATTGATTGCGCGTGGTGTTCGATGAGTGCTTGCATCGCATCGATCCGCTCGGCAGGCGTCATTCCGCACAGGCGCACAATACTTGGGTGCGCGAGCCCTCGCGAGAAAACAAGCTCGCCAAAATCCTTGTCTTCGGTGATGAGCACACGCTCTTCTTCTTTCGCCAGCGCCAAGAGCGCTTCGTCCGAGGCTTGCGGACAGTTCTCGCGAGCAGAGAATACGTCGTGTCCAAGCTCCCGCAGCGCCTCTCGTAGCGGAGAAGATTCGGCACATACATCGAGCAAGAACTTCACGAAGCCTTCCGAATCGCGATACGTTCGTGTACCTGTTCGCCCGCCACCAAGCGGTGAGCAAATAGGAGGCAGGCTTGGATGTCCTCGAGTTCCAAAAATGAATAGTCTGTCAGGAGTTCATCAACGGTCTGTCCTGCCGCGAGGTTGGCGAGCACATGCTCCACAGCAACCCGCATATCGCGGATGATCGGCTTGCCGCCGAACACATCGGGGCGGACAGTAATGCGCTGGAGTAGTTCGGCTTCTTGAGTCATGGTCATCTCCTTCAAGTTGGTCTAATCAAGCTCGGTTATCTCGGTACCGCGAGGAGCATTGCGTCAAGCAACCGCTTCTCGCGGCTGCCGCGCGGATAGAGTGCGGACAGCGCGTTCGAAAGGCGCAGGAAATCCGGCGCCCGTTCCTGTTCGGCAATGATCAGGGTTCGCAGGGCATTCGCATGACCACCCGCCTGCAGCAGCATCGCGGCATGAACTCGGTCAAGCGCAGTGGTGGACGATTCTAGTAAAGCGTCCGCACTTATCTGAGCGCTGTTCGTCGGGCCTCCAATCGGACTGCGTGACTCGGCCTCTAGGTCAGGGAAGAGCGTCCCCTGCCCGCCAGAACTTTCGTCAGTCTCGATCCACTCGGCAGCGCTTTTCACACCTTCCGCGCCGAATAGTATCTTGGCCCGCTCCATCACCGGTAATAGACGCACCACGCCTTTCTCTTGGGCGGTGACCCGACCGGCCCAGCGTCCAAGGTCGATACCCATGGGTTGGGAAAAGCGCCTGACCACATCGAATGGAAGGTGGAAACCCTTGGCTGTCGCCTTGGCGACCTCTTCTTCTTGCTCTTCATTTGGCTCTGTTGAAGGTGGGGCATCCCTGATCTTCGAGCGCCCCGATTGTTTTGCGTCCTCTGTACTCTGGAGCGCCCACAGAAAGAGCGCCGTCAAGCGCGCATCTTCCTCAAGCGCACCCGCCATACCGTTTCGTGCCGATGCTTCCGCCGTGCCAAGCACCTGTTCGAGCGCTGCGCGACCTACAACTTCCCATACCTTCTCCAGATATTCAGGCAGGCGCACTTCGCGGCCTTCTGCGGTTTCGACGGCGCGGTAGCGGCTGAAGACTTCGAGTGCAGGGCCGATGCAGGCGAATACAAGATCAGCGCCACGCACGCCTTCGTATTGCAACCGTTCCATCCAGTCCGCAACACGCAAAGGTAGCTCCTGAAGCACATCAAGCCACTCGCCGATGGCAGCATCCTCTGAACGGGGACGACAGATGAGGTGGACGCTGGTTGCGAGTGACGCAGTTTCACGAGCATTAAGTCTCGACCCCATCTCAGTAGCGACGGGCCAAGAGCCCGTAATGGTCCAGCCGCCTTGGATGATGCCCGACAACAGCGCTTCCCAACCCTCAGTTGTCTTGTGAGCAAACACAACCGAAGCAATGCCGTGGTCTGCTAGGACACGGCGGCCTTCGGCGAACGCACGAGCCATTCCATCTTCATAGAAACTTGCGTCCTTTTTGGAACCGCTCAAGCGATGCGGGCGGTCTACCACTATCTCGTCCTTTTTGGGCGTGGCGACGCCGCCATCTTCAATCTGAACACGTACCAAGGGATGATTAGGCACTGTGCGCTTAAGCCAGACGAAAAAGAAGTCTGCCAAGTGCGCGTATGGCACGGCGTCGTAATACGGCGGATCGGTAAACCAAACCGCCGCAGATTTATCCGGCAGTGGGCTACTAGTAGCGCTGGCCTGTTGCGCATGGCCGTAACTCCTCGCAATGCCGCGAAACGATCGAATGCCATCAGAACTTCTCGAATTGGCACTGACGAAAGAGCCGCTAGCATCGCACGGTGGCACTGATTCGCAGAAATCCCAAGCCATCCCGATAGCTTGGCGCGCCAACAGATGTACTGGGCATTCAGCGTCGGGCTTCCACGGCGCTAGAGCATTCCCAAGGTCAGCTGTTTTGTTTACTGCGATAGCAAGAAGAGATTGCGGCGATGTTGGAGCCATCCCAACTTGATGACTCAATTCTATTAGCGCTGCTTTCTGTCTTGCCGTGAAGAGGTCCGCCCATCTCGCCATACCATAGAGCGGCACACTGATGCGACGTATCTCTCTTAGGGAGATCGGTTCATCTGGAATTGGGCACGGGCCTTGCCTTCCCCCGCGTTCCCATCCTTCAATTAGGCTTGCAATGCGGTCTTGTGCCGCTCGCACTGCCTCGTAATCTGCATTTGTGGGTAGGCGGTAGTGGCGCCCCTTCTCATTGGGACGCAGAGTTACGACCGCAGTCATGCAGGCTCCGCCGATACGCTTGCCTTCGGCATCGAACTGCACGTCGGCACCGCCGCGCTGGTCGGCTAGTTGTAGGCGCACCCGCTCAGGTGGTAAAACCGCGCCACAGCAAAGGCATGTCGCTTTTGCACGGGAAACGGTGCAGCTATGCACTTCACTTTCGGTCTTCGGTTCAAATATCTCGAACACAACCTTGGGCGGTGTTCCTTCGATTTTCTGAATGGCATGCCGCAGCGCTCTTTTTCTCTTAGCTTTTTTGCACAGCCAGAACGACCGCATCAAAGGAATTTCAGCGCCGCAATCTGGCGCCTCGCAACGCACCGTGCGTGCCCAAAGATACGCGATTGGGGTTGCGCCATCTGGGTCGGCGGGGTAGAGGTCGGCCAACTCCTGCTCAGCCTTTCGTTTGATTTCGGCGCCAGCTTCCCGCAATTCGTCAGCCAGACCGGGGCCATGTCGCGGAATGTCCTCCAACATGACCTTGAGAATCAGGCAGGCGACGGGGTTCAAATCGCTGGCGAAAGCCTCACAACCTAAGCGCAAAGCCTCAAGCGGAATCGAGCCGCCACCCGCAAACGGGTCCACGACCAGCGGCGGCTCATCACCATGCGCAGCGGCGACAAGGGATCGTCCGATCTCAAGGAAGGTCGAATTGGCAGCATTATCCCAATTGGCGAATTGAGCAATGAATGTCATGATTGCGCGGCGAAGCTCCGCATCGGTCTTGGCGCGTCCATCGCCCTTCTCGATCAGCAGTTTCTGCGCCGACTTCTTGAAATCAGCTGGGCAGTGCGGATCGCAAGGGTCTGGCAGCAGCAGCGCCAGAAGCACCGCCCGCGAAGACGCAAGCGGACGACGCGCCCACCACAAATGCAACGTAGACGGATGACCGTGGCGTATCGACTTCTCCCGCACAGCGTGGCGTGATACCGCTGCGATCGGAAAGTCAACTTCCGCAAGGCGCTTGCATTCCCGAGGTATCACTCGGATGCTTCCTCAAAGGAGACATCGGCGATCTTAAGTAGCCCCTGAACAAAAGCGTACAGCGCATCTCCATAGCGATTATCAGGAATACCAAGAACCAACTCTCCGTCATTGTCTTCGATTTCAAATGTCGATAAAGCATGAGAGATAATCTTCTGGCGCGTTCCTCGACGCACACTCGATTCGTCGATGTCATAGCTCAGACGCATGTAGGTGTGTCCCTCGTCAGTCAACACCCACTGCTCACCTTCTTTCTTCAAAACGATCAATAAATGATCGCCATCATCAAACATAAACGGCGTATCCACCCGATAACGGTCTACCCCCTCGCTCGCCACACGGACTTTGTCTGAAACATTTTGCTGAAATTCGCGCTGTATGAAATCAATTGACACGCTTGACGCCATTTGCTGATCTGTAAACCTGACTGTCACAGCTTACTCCGAGGACGTGCGCGAGTCATCGCCTTGCCAAGCTCGCGCAATAAATGACGGGCCGATCCCATCGGGTGCAAGGTGTTTCAACAACTCTTGGTCAACGTCGTTGGCGAGTCTGCGAAAGAGAAACGCGCCTCAATACTCCCGGCAAAAGAAGGCATTATTGAAATTAACTCACTGACATTGGTTGAATATACAGTGTGGCACCACCCATGGATGCGGGAATCAGTGCCAATCATCGATCACTTCCACATCCATGAAGTAATGCTGCACCTTTGTGGACCACGAGAACCTTGCTGGGTCAGAGGTTTTCTTCAACGTCGGCTCGCTGGCGCAGCCCGTCACCACGTAAAGCCAATAACAATCCGGACGATCTTCCGCGACACGCCGTTCATTTGGCGTCAGTACGATGCTGCCCGTTTCAGCGGCAAGTCCCTTCACCTCGATCAGACGCAATTCACCAGATTCAAGATCAAGACTCGTCAGGTCGTAGCCGAGGTCCTCCTTATGCACATCGCGGACTTGGCACCCTCGGGCTGCTTCATGCTCCATGACTACGCGCATTGCGATCATCTCGGTCTCAGGATTCGGTCGCAGCCGCCGTACTTCCGATGTCTCGCGCTCGGGGTGCGGCAAGATCAGCGCACTGGCAAGACGCTCGACGCCTTGCAGCGTCACTGACCGCTCGCGCTGGAGTTCGTCGCGTCTTCGCTCGCGTCGCGCCAGCACATCGGCGTGGCGTGTTTCAGCTTGCGCGAACCGACCCTCAGCGCCCGGCTTGCCAGCCCTTACATCATCATCAGCGCGACCGATCTCTTGGTCGACGCGATGCAGCACTTCGGTCAGGGACAATTCCACATGCTCGGCAATTCGCTCGATCTCGGCTGAACGTTCACTTCGGATTTCCTCAAGAAAGGGTGCCAAGGCAGTTTCGTTGAGCCAAGCACTTGCTTCAGGCACAAGTGCGCAAGCAGGGAGGATATTTGGCGCTTCGGCGGGAGTCAGGTCGCGCAAAATCTGCGGGTCACGCTGCAACGGCTCGCCTTCGTCGGAAAGCTCCACCGCGAATAGCCGCTCGTGGATTGTGCGCCCAAGTCCATCAACGGCTCTTGCTCGATAGACATCAACGCGCGCAGGCGTCTCGTGGCTCAAGGAATAGAAGCAGGCACCACACGCGAGTGAATCTTGCGCGAGATGCAATGCGTGACGACGCAGCGCTTCGAACAATGAGTGCCCAGGCGTTACCCATTCCAAGTTGTTCCGATCTGCTATTTCGCGGTCAGTCGATAGGCGGGGATAGCGGGTTGCGATCTGCGGCAGCTTCCATTCGTCGCCCGACTCGTACTGCTTTAAGTCCTGTGGGGTACGTCCGGGATCGAAGGTGTGGGAAAGGCGTGGCACCGGCTTCAGGCTGAAGGATGCTTCCTTCGCGCACTCTTGCATGAACCGTGCGATGTTCTCCGGCACGACCCGCTGTGCCTTGGCGCGGGCACGGCGCTCCACGAGCATATCGAGATTGAGTTTCTTAGAAGCCAAGCCTTCGAGAGCCGTTTGGCAGATGGAACGAAACCGTCCTTCGTCCACATCCTTCAGCATACGGTCTTCAAGATCGGCCTCGCCGAGCTTGCCCGCATAGAAGTCGCGCAGCACGCGATCGACCTGCGCGGCGGGAAGCACTTCGCCGACCACGTTGAATACCGCATCGTCGTCAAGCGCATCTCTGATCTCTTGCAGCTTGTCGAGAAGCCGATTCAGCACCCGTCCTTCAATGGTGTTCGTCGCCACAAAATTGAAGATCAGGCAGTCGCGGAGCTGTCCGTAACGATGGATGCGCCCCATGCGCTGTTCCAAGCGATTGGGGTTCCACGGAATGTCGTAATTGAACAAGATGTGACAGCACTGAAGGTTGATGCCCTCGCCCGCTGCCTCTGTGGCCACAAGTATCTGAATTTCGCCGTCGCGGAACTGTTGCTCGGCGTGAAGCCGAGTACCTGGCTCGTCGCGCGAACCAGCCTTCATGCCGCCGTGAATGCACCCGACCTGAAACCCCCAAGCACGAAGCCGCTCCATCAAGTACGTGAGGGTATCTTTGAATTCTGTGAAGAGCAGCAGACGCTGATTCGTATCGTCGAAGAATCCTTGGCTCTGCAGTATCTCGCGCAGCCGCGCGAGTTTCGCCTCGTTGCCTGCGGCTTCGACTTCCTCGGCTTGTTTTGCGAGGTGTAGTAACTCGTCGATTTCTGCCCGCACTTGTTCCGCGTTGCCTGTCAACGTGATGGCTTCGAGTAGCCTTTCAAGATGTTCTCGCTCGTCATCTTCCATTTCCTCAAGCTCTTCGGGACTTGGAAGCGTGGGCGATGGTTTGTCAACCAAGGCTTGCGCGCGCTGGAGATTATCTTCAAGACGCTTGGCTCGATTCTCGAGAGAACGCCGCATGGCATGGGTGCTCGATGCGAGTCGCCGCTGGTACAGCGCCATGAGGAAGCCGACGGCGCGAGCGCGCGGATCGTCCCCTTGGGCTGCCGCCCTTACGCTCTGCCGCTTCACGAAATTGGTGATGTCTACGTATAGCCGCCATTCATCGTTGTCGATCTTGAAATCGACCGTCTGCGGAATGCGTTTGGTGAACACCGGGCGCGCGTGCCATTCGCCGTTCGATTGCCGCTCCGGGAAGTAAACCATCGCCTCCTTGGTGCGACGCAAGTAGAACGGCGCCCGCCGACGCTCCATTGCCTCGTGGATCGACTTGACATCAGCATAGGCATCTTTGTCAAGAAGCTGCAAGAACAGCGTGAAGTTCTTCGGGTCGCCCTTGTGCGGCGTGGCCGTCAGCAGGAGAATGTGGTCAGCGCTGTCCCGAAGAATCTCGCCGAGCTTGTAGCGCAGGCTTTTGTGCGCTTCGTCCCTCGCTGACATTCGGTGGGCCTCGTCTACGATCACCAAGTCCCAGCGCACCTGCTTCAGCCCGGGCAGGATATCGTCGCGCTTCGCAAGGTCGAGCGAGGTGATCACGCGCTTCTGTTCGAGCCACTGATTGACACCGAACTGATCGCGGATGTTACTGCCTTTAAGAACGAGGAACTTCTCTTCGAACTTCTCGCGCAGCTCCCGCTGCCACTGAAACGTCAGATTGGACGGACATACAACAAGGATACGTTCCGCAAGTCCGCGCAACATAAGTTCGCGAATCAGCAGCCCAGCCATGATGGTTTTGCCAGCACCGGCGTCGTCAGCGAGCAGAAATCGTACTGTGGACAGCTTGAGCAAGTGTTCGTACACAGCTTCGAGTTGATGTGGCAGCGGGTCCACGCGGGAGATCGACAGGCCAAAATAGGGGTCGAACTCGTGGGCGATGCCGAGCGCGTAAGCCTCCAACCCGATTCTCAGCAGCCGACCATCGCCATCGTAGGAGAGGTCGGAGCCGGTAATGGCCAAGGATTTGATGTCGCTTTCGGAGAGGGTGGCCCTATGGAACTTTTCGGTTTGCGTACCGACCAGTCCGACAATCCAAGAACCCGGTCCGTTCGGGCGCACGGTCTCCACTCGCATGGGCTCACTGAAGAGGTGCCCTGTGAGGATTTGGCCGTCGCGAATGGGGGCTGCTTCAGTCATGCTGCTGCCTGTGGGCTGGCGGTCTCGATGGCCTTTTGCTTTGAAGGAAGTAGCAGACGCATCATGAAACGAAGTCGCAGTTGGCATCGGGATCCGCTGCCGTTGGAAAACTTGCGGACTGATTTTCTGGGGAGTCTATTTGGATCTTGATCATGTGCTGCAAGTTAGGGGTGAACGAGCTTGTTGTCAATCTGTTGGAGGCTTCTTTCGTGTTTTGGAATGTGCCCGTCTTCGATTCATTGGAGGCTAATGGTCAATGAGCTAGATTTGGGGCCGCGGTCGAGGGCATGCTATGATTGAATTGAGCTCGCAGGTAGATTTATTGCCCGGATTCGAGGCATATGAATGAATGTCAGGAGAGTATTTGTGCTTCCCTGTTTCCTATTGATCGTTGATCTTTAAGTTTGAGCAAGCGCCAAATCGCGTAGGAGTGCCTGCGAGCTCGTTTTACCGAGATGCAACGTGAGCCACCTTGAAAGACTGAAGAGCGCAACGAACCGAAAAGATCTGGCACGCCTGCTTGGGTACCAGCCAAGTGCTCTGACATCGATCATCTATCGAACACCGTTAGCAAAAAGATACACGACATTCGAGATTCCAAAAGGAAGCGGTGGCAGCCGCATCATCAAGGCACCAATTCCGAAACTCAAGAAGCTCCAAAGACACTTGGCCAATTTGCTTTGTGCTTGTCTCGTGGAAATAGACAAGAACCGTGATGTCAGCCCTGTGTCCTACGGGTTCAGGAAAGGGGAAACGCTGGCTGGCAACGCGAAGAACCATAAGCGTCGGCGCTATGTACTTAACTTGGATCTTAAGGACTTCTTTCCGACGTTTAACTTTGGACGTGTGCGCGGCTTCTTTCTCAAGGACAATTCATTTAAGCTCGCGGAAGAAGTTGCCACAACCATAGCTCAGATAGCTTGTGACGGCTCCGCGCTGCCGCAAGGCAGCCCATGTTCCCCGATAATCTCTGAATTGGTAGCGCGATTTCTGGATGTTCGATTGCTCAGATTCGCCAAAAAACATGGCGTGCGGTATTCGCGCTACGCTGACGATATTGTGTTCTCCACGAATCAAAAGGAGTTTCCTGTGGCGCTGGCTGTTAAAGTCTCTGCTGACCCGTCAAGCTGGATTCTAGGCGACGATCTCATCGCGGAAATCGAAGGCGCAGGTTTCAAGATCAACACAGACAAGACCAGGATGCACTGCCGAGGCAGTCGCCAAATGGTTACCGGTTTGGTTGTCAATGAGAAAGTCAACATCAGGCGCGAGTACTATCGCAATGCAAGGGCCATGTGTGATTCCCTGTTTCAGACAGGGGCCTATTTTCGTTCGCTCACTCCAAACAACACGTCCTGCGAGAGGCCGAAGACTGAACTAATCGCAAGTCTCAATCCGCTCGAAGGCATCCTGAGTCACATATATTCTGTGACGCAGAGTGAGGAACGAAGGTCGATACAAGAACAGCGCAAGAGGCCAAGAGCGATCAGGGTACTGTACAGACGCTTTTTGTTTTACAAGTACTGCATAGCTCTTGAAGCGCCGCTCATCATTACCGAGGGTAAGACCGATCCGGTATATTTGAAGGAAGCAATCAGACATCGAAGTGCCTTTCATCCGATCCTCGGCTGCAAAGGAGAAGATGGGTTCGGCTTTGCGGTCCGTTTTTTCAATTATGGTGGACAAGCTCACGAGATCATCGGTCTGAGAGGGGGCACAGGAGACTTAAAGTCAATTGTTTTGGACTTTCAGCACAATCTCAAGAGCGGGAACGGTAGAAAGCTTTTCAATCACAGACCTATGAAATATCCAGTCATTTTGGTTCTTGATAACGATGAAGGACTGAAACCCGTGGCCAGCATAATTAAGAGGATGTTTGACCTCTCCATTACCACCGACTCAACGGAGAGCTTCTATCATATTGTCGCAAATCTATATCTCGTTAAGATTCCGGAGAATGGTGTAGAAAGTTGTATTGAAGATCTGTTTCCCAGCAAATGGAAAGAAAAGAGTCTCAACGGAAAGGATTTCAGCGCCAAGAATGACTTTGATCCTGAGACTCAATACGGGAAACAGGTGTTCGCAAATTCAGTGATCAAACCCGATGCCCATCAGATCGATTTTTCAGGTTTCGATCCCCTACTCAAGCGTATCGCAGCGGTGATATGTGACTATAGGCAGAAGTTGGGCGAGTGAACTGATATTCAAAGAGGCACATGCCTGAAGAGTTCTGGAGTAGTCGAGATGTCGGCAGCCTCATTAGGAGGCAACTTGCTTCAATCAGAATTTTGTTCTTGACCATACTGCGAGAAATAAAAACCCCACGGGATCGGCTTGCCTCAAGATCACCTTCCCTTTAGCTGGGAAGGGAGCCAAACTTACTGCCATGGGGCGGATAACCGGAACTCTATCTGCGAATCACACCGACAGTCAAGTTTTGATTTCCTGACGACATGGCACGAGAAAGTTAGCGCACAAGTTGCGTACAAAAATGCACGCAGTTATCCTGCCTAACATGAACGGTAGGCAGTTTATTGCGCGAGTCCGAAAGTGGGCAAAGAACCGAGAAAAAGAAGTGCGCTTTGTCGCATCTGAAGGGCCGGGTTCACATGGAACGCTTTATGTAGGTAGCCGCAAAACCACGGTGAAAGACCGTAAGAAGGAGATCGGCAAAGGTCTTCTCAAGAAAATGCTCGCCGATCTTGAAATCGAAGCTCATGAACTCTGAAGGAAAAGCTGTCATGTCAGATTCCCACATATATCCCGCCCGAATCGAGCGCGACGAAGATGGCCGTTACGTCGTCACATTTTCTGATTTCGGGTGGGGTGCCACAGACGGAGCGCGCCTTGAGGAAGTACTCGCCGAGGCTCAAGATCTACTCAGGGAACTCATTGCCGCGACTATTCGGGAAGGCCGAGACTTGCCCAAGCCATCGAAAGTGCGTGCAGATCAATACCCTATCGTGCCACCACTTCCAATTGCCTTGAAAGCAGCGTTGTACCTGGCTTTCAAGGAGCAAGGCGTGTCTCAACGGCAGTTCGCGCGCAACCTCAATATCGCGGAAGGCGAAGTGCGGCGTATGCTGAACCCGGATCATGGCACCAAAGCCGCAGCGATAGATAGTGTCCTCCGAAGCTTAGGCAAGCTCTGCTCGGTGTCGATTCAGGAAGCGGCCTAACTTGCTTTTGGGAGAGGCAAGTCTCCCACAGGCGGCAGATTTCGTTGGGCGTGGTCGAGGTTCACCTCCACGCGGCTTTGTCGATACGACCAAAGTCGGCGACCGCCCGATCGAACTCAGCGTCCTGCTGCCACGTGCCAATCAGATGATCACGGTCAGAATGCTCGACTGGCCGCGTCGCGACGTCCATGCACTTGGTCAGCGCCTCAATGAGGACTGTGTGAATACTCTTTCCTTCGCTGCAGGCACGATGCCGCACAGATCTGCCAAGGGTCTCGGAAACGGATCGAATGGTGTTTGATACTCATATTGCAGGCAGTGTATTCAAAAGGTGCGTGCATCGCCACGTCTTGTCATTGAATTAGAGACTTCGACACTTGACCGTTCGCTTATATTGTAGTTACATCACTACATACCTTGTAGCCACCAATCATGAATATAACAACGTTCACAAGTCGTGAAATTAACCAAGACATCGCACGTGCGAAGAAGTTATCGAAGCTAGGTCCCGTCTTCATCACAACCCGAGGCAAGCCAGCGCATGTCCTGCTGTGCATTGAAGACTATCGGCGCCTTGGAGGGAATCACTACACACTCATAGAATCCTTGTCCATGCCGGGCTTAGCGGACATAGCATTTGAGCCAACAAAGGCGAAGGTTCAGAGTTCAGTTCCTGATCTGTCCTAATGTTCATTTTGGACACCAACGTGATCTCAGAGTTGCGCAAGGTAGGCGATGGCAGAGCTGACCCACGAGTGACGGCGTGGCTCTCAAACCAAGATGCATCGGTTTGCTTCATTTCCTCGCTGACTCTGATGGAGTTGGAAATTGGCGTTCTGCGGATTGAGCGCCGTCTCAGAGAGTAAACTTCATCCACCCCGCAATCCGGCGACAGCACACCCATGCCCGAGCCACGCTCACGTCCCGAACCCAACTTCGACTCGGATCGTGAGACCCTCATCAAGTGGATTGCCTACATGGACAACTACGGGCAACGTTGGCTCGACGACATCGGCAAGGACTACTTTTCTCAGGAATACTGGTATCTCTTCACGGTCGCGCTCGTCTCCCACTGGCGGCAAGCTCCTTTAAGCGTTAGCGAAGCCTGCGATTGCATGAAGACCGGTTCACCCAAAACCCGCCAGAACCGCCTTCAAAAGCTCATCACCGAGCACATGCTCTTCAAGACAAAGGAGGCGACTGACCTGCGCCGCACGCATCTGGAGCCGACCGAGGCAATGCTGCACGGAGGTCGCATTCATTTCCGCAACTCCTTGACGGAAGCAATTCAATTCCTTGATGAGTCGGATATGCTCGCCTCATGCCCAGAGCCGCTTCTGAAACGCATCTCGGAAAGCAGCGATGACGTGGACACGCGCTATCTACTGCCTTGGGCGGAGTTCCTAGTGGACTACACCAACGACTGGAACACCACTTTCAAGAAGCTCTTTCACACCGAAGAGTACTGGTACGCCTTCGTGAATTCCCTGCTCGGTGCTTGGAAGGGCGCGCCGCTCACCATGAGCGAAGCCTGTCAATCCATGCGCACAGGCTCAAGCAGAACCAAGGAGAAGCGGGTGTCGCTGGCGGTCACTCGGGGCATGTTGATCAAGCAAAGAAGCTCAAGCGACCTGCGCACCACGCATGTACTCGCGAGCGCGACCTTGGAAGCGCTGCTGATCGGGCATTTCGAGCGCACACTGCATAAGTTGATGGCATTGACGCGGCTGCTCTAGGCACCAGAGATGTCGGATGATTCACCAGCGCACCCATAACCCCCACCTATCACAGCGCAAACAAATATCTATTTGACCAAGCTCTGCAAATGCAGGAACATACGCCGTCCCAATTTTGAAGATTCAATCCGAGGAGTGTCGCGATGACTCAACACACCGATGCAGCCAAGTGCCCGGTCATGCACGAAGGCCCCGGCCTGCAGATGGCTGGCAGCACGGCGAACCAACGCTGGTGGCCGAACCAACTCAACCTGCGACCCCTGCATCAGAATTCCGCCTTGTCCGACCCCTATGACGAGGGCTTCAACTACGCGGAAGCATTCAAGACGCTCGACCTCGACGCTGTGGTCGAAGACCTGCACAAGGTCATGACCGACTCGCAGGAATGGTGGCCGGCAGACTACGGGCACTACGGGCCGCTGTTCATCCGCATGGCATGGCACAGCGCTGGCACCTATCGCGTGGCCGATGGTCGCGGCGGCGGCGCTTCTGGTACGCAGCGCTTCGCGCCGCTCAACAGTTGGCCCGACAACGGCAACCTCGACAAGGCGCGCCGCCTGCTTTGGCCTGTCAAGCAAAAGTACGGCCGCAAGCTCTCTTGGGCAGATCTGATGATCCTCGCAGGCAACGTCGCCTTGGAGTCCATGGGCTTCAAGACCTATGGCTTCTCCGGTGGCCGCGAAGATGTCTGGGAGCCCGAGGAGGACATCTACTGGGGTCAGGAAACCGAGTGGCTCGGCGACGAACGCTATATCGGCGAACGAGTGCTAGAGACGCCCTTGGGCGCGGTGCAGATGGGCCTCATTTATGTGAACCCTCAAGGGCCGAACGCCACACCTGATCCGGTCGCTTCTGGCCGCGACATCCGCGAAACCTTTGCTCGCATGGCGATGGACGACGAAGAAACCGTCGCGCTTGTTGCCGGCGGGCACGCTTTCGGCAAGGCGCATGGCGCGGCCGATGCCGACAAATACGTTGGTCCGGAACCCGAAGGCGCAAGCCTCGTGGAACAGGGCTTCGGCTGGAAAAACAGCTTTGGTTGCGGCAAGAGCACCGATGCCATCACGAGCGGCATTGAAGGCGCTTGGACGGAAACGCCCATCACGTGGGACAACAACTACTTGGAAGTGCTGTTCAAGTACGATTGGGAGGTGGTCACCGGGCCGGGCGGCGCCTATCAGTGGCGACCGAAGAATCCCGAAGCGTCCGGCACCGTCCCCGATGCGAAAAGCGGCGAGAAATGTCATGCGCCGATGATGACCACAGCCGATATGGCGCTTCGCATGGACCCCATCTATGAGCCAATTTCGCGGCGTTTCCTAGAGAATCCAGCCGAGCTTGAAGAAGCTTTCGCCAAGGCGTGGTACAAGCTCACGCACCGCGACATGGGGCCGATCACCCGATACGTTGGCAAGCTCGTACCGCAGGAGCCTCTGATCTGGCAAGACCCTGTGCCCGCGGTCGATCACGCCCTCATCGACGATGCGGATGTCGCTTCGCTGAAAGCCAGCATTCTCCAATCCGGCCTTTCGATTTCGCAATTGGTCACTACCGCTTGGGCGTCGGCCTCGTCATTCCGCGGTTCGGACAAGCGCGGCGGTGCCAATGGCGCTCGCATTCGCCTTGCGCCGATGAAGGATTGGGAGGTGAATCAGCCAGCGGAGCTTGCCAAGGTGCTGCCCGCATTAGAGAAAGTCCAATCAGATTTCAACAGCGCGCAGGCAGGCAACAAGCGCGTGTCGCTCGCGGATGTGATTGTGTTGGGCGGCTGCGCAGCGGTCGAAGCGGCTGCGAAAAATGCTGGCCACGATGTCGCAGTGCCTTTTGTCGCTGGTCGCACTGATGCCACCGAAGAGTGGACCGAAGTGGATTCCGTCGCCCATCTTGAGGTCACAGCGGACGGCTTCCGCAATTACATTCACGACAGCCACCAACGCGCGGCAGAAGAACTGCTCGTTGACCGAGCGCAGCTACTGACGCTGACCGCGCCGGAAATGACCGTGCTCGTTGGCGGCTTGCGCGTTCTTGGCGCGAATCACGGCGGCTCGAGGCGCGGTGTGCTCACCAACCAAACTGATGTCCTGAGTAACGACTTCTTCGTCAACCTCTTGGATATGGGCACGAGCTGGCAGAAGTCTTCGGCTGACGATTCGGTGTTCGAAGGCACAGATGCAAGCGGCGCGACCAAATGGACCGCCACCGCAGTGGATCTCGTGTTTGGCTCGAACTCGCAGTTGCGAGCGCTCGCTGAAGTCTACGGCAGTGATGATGCGGCGCAGACCTTTATCGAGGACTTTGTAGCGGCGTGGAACAAGGTGATGAATCTTGATCGCTTTGACGTGCGCTAGTCGTTTTTGGTACTGAGCCGAAAAGCGCGGAGGTCGCCCTATGGCCACACTGACATTTATGACCCGTACCATTTTTGACCACGGGGCGAGCGAACAACTTGGGAAGGTGCTTGACCAGCACGGCATCCGCCGCCCTTTGCTCTGCACGGACCCTGGCCTCGTAAAGCTCGGGATGGTCGCCGAATTGGCAGGGCATCTGGGCAACGATTGTGCGACAACAATCTTTGATCGGACGCCCGCCAATCCAACGCAGGCGGCAGTGGAAGACGCCGCGAAGCTGTATCGCGAGGCCGGCTGCGACGGCATCGTCGCGTTCGGTGGTGGCTCATCCATGGACCTCGCCAAGGCCGTCGCGCTCACAGTGACGCACGATGGCGACCTGCTTGGCTACACGGCAGGACTTGGCGGCACGGCGAAAATCGGCCCTGTCGCCCCGCTCATTGCTATTCCGACGACTTCCGGCACGGGCAGCGAAGTGTCCACGGGCTCGGTCATCATCATGGACAATGGCGAAAAGCTCATTCTCATCAGCCCTCACCTCGTACCCCGCACCGCCATCTGCGACCCGTCTCTCACAGTCGGACTGCCTTCGCTCCTGACGGCCGCGACCGGCATGGATGCCATGACGCATTGCGTCGAAGCGCTGCTGTCGCCGCAGGTGAACCCGCCAGCCGAGGCAGTGGCCTGCGACGGCATCGTGCGGGGCATCCGCGACGGCCATCTCCTCGGCGCCGTGCGCGATGGCAGCGACAAGGATGCTCGCTGGCAGATGATGATGGCGGCCACCGAAGGCGCAATGGCCTTCACGAAGGGACTCGGCGGGGTGCATTCAATGAGCCACGCCTGCGGCGCAGATCAGACCTTGAAGCTCCACCACGGGACGCTCAATGCGGTGATTCTGCCGACGATTCTCGACTTCAACCGAGACCATACTGGCGACAAATACGCACGTCTCAATGAGGCGATGGGGCTCGATGCCGCTGCGGACCCAGCTGAATTCATCCGCGGACTCAACGCCGATTTGGGCTTGCCGGCCAACCTCGGCGACATGGGCGTTTCCCGCGACGCCATTCCTACCCTTGCCGAGCATGCAACGAGAGATGTGTGCACCTTCACCAACCCTCGCCCCTGCTCTACATCGGACTACGAACAGCTGTTTGAAGTGGCCTTGGCGAGGTAGGCACCTTCGCCGCAGGAATTCAAGGCTGCAAGAACCATCGCAGCGCCGCATTGAATTCAACAGGCTTTTCGATGAACGGCGTGTGTCCCGCATCCTTGATGAGATGCTCGCAAACACGTCCGCCTTCACGGCGATAGGCTTGCAAAACTGAACGTGTCTGCCGAATCATAGGTTGCGGCGCGCGTTCAGCATCGCCCTCCTCATCGCAGACGATTGCATCTTCAGCGCCGCGTATCCAAAGCACAGGCGGCTTGGGGTCAATTGTGACGATTCCCGAAGCGTTGAAGTAGCGCCGCGACATGGCGTTGACTATCCCTCGCCTGCCAGGCGCCAGACCATGCCCGCAGCACGACGGCTCGGCATCGCCGGGATACCAATCATCACCAATATGCGTGGAGAGCATCGCGTCGAGCAACGCATCGATATGATCGGGCACAAAGGGCGGCTTGAAATAGAGCTGCTCAAGCACGTTGCGCGGCGAGAACTGGCTTTCCTTGCTGCGGTCACCACCTGCGAGCCTGCTGACGAGCGCCGCCGCCACGTATCCTGCGCCCCCGGGCGAGCCATCTCGATGGGCGGGCGCCCCATGCTCATCGATAGAACCCGAATAGCCATAGGGTGAAATGGTGTTGACGAGCGTCACACTGCGAAGCCGCGCAGGCTCGGCGAGCATCATCTTCATGGCCACACCGCCACCCATGCTGTGTCCGATCACATGGCAGTTCGGCACTTCGAGGTGATCCATGAGGCCGAGCATGTCCTCGGCCATATCGCCGAGCCCGAGTCTTGCGTCTATGTTCAAGGGTTCGGTCGCGCCGAAGCCTCGAAGATCTGGCGCGATGCAGTGATACTCGCTCTCGAACGCCTCAATCGTTCCTTCCCAGAAGACAGACGACGACAGGTTGCCGTGAATGAACAGCATCGTTTCCGCCGACGCATCCCCGCCTCGGAGCAGGTTGATGCCGAGTCTTGGCGTGCGGGCCAGACTTGTGTTCGGCATGTCGGCTAGAAAAACCGGTAGCGAGCCTGAAGCTGGTAGGTTCGCGGATGTCCGTAGTAGGCGAGTCCCACGCCCGGAAATGCCGTCAAGTCAAAGCCGTGCGTGATGTACGCCTCATCAAGCAGGTTTTTGGCGCCTAAGGACACGCTCCAGCTGTCATCTTTGCTTTCCAATGTAACCGAAGCGCCGAGCAGAGAGAAGCTGTCCTGATGCAGCGCTTCAAGATTGTTGACATCCACAAAGTAGTCGGACCGCAGGCTCACATCCGCGCCGAATATCAAGTTCGCCCAACCGAGCGAATAGGTGTATTGAACGCCGACGTTGCCTGTGAAATCAGGTGAGTTGATGGGCGTCAGGTCACCGCTGACATCCTCATTCGCGGCATTGATGAACGTCTTGTATTCAGCGTCAAGATAGCCGAGATTCAAGCTCACAAGCAGGTTGGGCGTCGGGCTTGCGAGCAGTTCGGCCTCGAATCCAAAGTTCTCGGCTTCGCCGGCATTCGTAAAGACAGTGGCGAACCCTCCAGCCGGGGTGGCGGAAAAGCTGCTGAGCTGCAGGTCTTGATAATCATTGAAGAATGCGGCCATACTGAGACGGACGCGACCATCAGCGAGCACGGACTTCCAACCGATCTCAAACGTGTCCGCCACTTCTGCATCATACGGACGCGCTTGCGTATTCACCGCGCTCTCGTCGCTCGCGCTGTTGTAGCCTATGCGCCCGTCAAAGCCGCCGCTCTTGAAGCCGCGGGCGTATGCGAAATACGCGAGGCCGACCGCCTCAGAGCGGTAGCTGAGGCCAAGCTTCGGCGTGACCTTGCTGAAGTCCTCGCTCAAATTGAGATTGAGCGCGAAGGGATTTGATGAGTTTGGCGCAGGATTGCAGTCATTGATTGTTGGCAGAACCATGCCAAGCGCACCGAGCGCTTGGCATGCCTTGCGCTTCAGCGCTTTGGATTCGGCGGTGTAACGGGCGCCAAGGGTCAGCTCCCACGCCTCGGACACAGCCCAAGACACTTCACCGAAGATGGCATTCGCTTCCACCGACTGATCATTCTCGCTGACCGTGCCGTAGGGCGAAAAGAACGTGCCCGCCCCGCCGCTGAAGTCGATCGGCTGCGAGTTGCTGATGCCGTCCGGCGTGAGGTCGTCCTCCGAGAAGTGGTGGATGCCGAGCAGCGCCTGCACCTGGCCACCCGCATCGTAGGCAATCTGCAATTCTTGGCTGAACTGATCCTGACGTTGATCAACGTACACGCCGAAGACCTCGAAGCCGGTGCCGTCAAGGTCGATGTGCGTCTCGTAGTCGAGTTGCCTGAAGGCGGTGACGGATTTCAGCGCGAATGCATCCGAGAGCGCGTATTGGGCGGTGAGCGCGACGCCTTCAACTTCAAGCCGCTCAACGTCATTGAAGTTGGCTTCGACTTTGAACGGGTCCGAAGCAGGCTCGAAAGCCGCTGTGCGCTGCACGAGCGTCGGCCCGGCGCTGACCCGCGATGGCGTGATGGAGCGATCCGGACTGCTTATCGAACGATCAACACTCAAATGAAAGCGCAAATCGTCACTTGGGGAATAGGCAAGTTGCAAGCGGCCTGCGAAGGTCTGCTTGTCGCCGTCGGTATCGCTTGCAGCGCCAGCGAACTGATTTTCGTTGTAGCCGTCGTGCGCGAGGTGGGCGAATGTTACTCGTCCGAGCAGGCTTCCATCCGCATTCAAGGGGCCGCTCCAGCTCGCCTTGAGCTGATGCGCGCCAAAGTTGCCAACGCCTGCTTCGACAGCAAAGTACGGGGTCGCCGTTGGTGCCGCGCTGACGTACTTGATCGCACCGCCTATTGTATTGCGACCATAGAGCGTGCCTTGCGGCCCGCGCAGCACTTCGATTCGTTCTACGTCCACCACATCGAGGAAGGCACCTTGCGCCCTGCCCATATAGACATCGTCGAGGTAGACGCCAACGCCGGGGTCTGCGAACGAAAGCGAGTCTCTTTGCCCAACCCCGCGAATGTAGATGATCGCATTGGCGGCATCGCCCAAGTTGAAGCTCAGGTTGGGGACGATATTTTGAATGTCACCAAGATCCTCCACCTGAAACCGGCTGAGGTCGGATGCCGTCAGCGCAGTGACGGAAAGCGGCGTATCCGTAAGGCGCTCATCGCGCTTGCGGGCAGTCACGACAACTTCCTCGATCACCCCTTCTGCCGCGACCATGTTGGACACCGCCGTCGGCGGCAAGGTCAGCGGGATGAGCGCGAGCAGCCCGCAACACAGCGTTTTGATGTTCATGTTGGCCTTCATGCGCCCGCCTCCCTTGCTCGCAGGACAATCACTTGGCCTGAATTCTAGGCACCGCCACGTCATTTTCAATGGCAAATGTTTCACGTAAAAGTTGCGGAAATAATGTGATTGGAAGCGCAGGTGAATGAAGTCCGCACCGATTGAGGCGTAATGTGACGGAGTCGTTGGCAGCAGGGAGCTGCAGGCTTATTGAATCTCGCTGACAACGTCTGTGATGATGTGCAGCCCCTCCGCCTGTATCGCCAACCTTGCCACTGGCGCGGAGGCCCGCAGGGCGAGGCAGCGATACGAGGCGTCTGCGTCGAGCACAAAAGACATCAGGATTTTCGTCCTTCATCCCGCGCTGCGATCAGCTCTTTGACGGAAACCAGAGGCCGCCGGGCGCGGGATGTGCGAATGCGGTCAATGACGGACTGCGTATCCTTGACCCCGATGATTCGCGCGATAGGCAAGCCCCGGCGCGTGATGGTAAATCTCTCCCTGCTCAACTTGACGAAACAGCTCTGGAAGGCGGGTCTTGGCTTGGTATGAGCCAACGAATTGCATGGTGTGGTGCTCTCAAATAGCTTTGTAGATTAGTTTATTTAATCGACTGGTCTACGGATTCTGCGAGAGTGTCCCGCTTGTTCGCATTACTGCGGCTGCTGAGTCTGCGAGATGTTACAGACGCGGCAGGTATCTTTATAACTGCTCGCTGTCAGACTTCGCCTATCATGTCTGCATGGATTATCATCTCGAAGAGCGTACTGGTGATCGTTCCATTAAGTGTCGTCGCGCCGTCAGCGGTCTCCCATCCCCTGCAAGTTTGTACTATTACTGACACTGGCAATTGCGTTGGTGTGATCAATGACCTGAAAAGCAAATGGCTTGGCAAGGAGTATGCAACCGGAGCAGCGTGTGAGGAAGTGCTTAACAGGCTTGTGGGAATGAAGAGCAATCAAGAAGATGGAGAAATCCGCGCAGCGCATAATCGGGAGGTATTAGTCCGATTTCAAGAGCGACATGTTAGGTTGGAGTTGTGACGGCGAGGGAAGAAAAATGATGCATCCAAAGAACGTTAATCCCCAGTTTGCTGCATGGCTGGTTACCACGCTCATCCTGTCGTCGTCCTGTCTGGCGCAGGACAGGGGGAAGATGACCCTGACCGACGAGGAACTGCTGGGGCTCTGCGGTCAGCGGGATGTTCCCGAAGCCATTAGCTGGGCGGTCAGTAGCCTTGAGCGTGATCGCTTCGACCCGAACCGGATCGCGGGCGCTCTGCTGCACGAGTCAGGCACCGTGGTGGACGGAGAGTTCTACGGTATTCCAGAGCCTACGGAGGTTGAGCTGGAACGACTCGACCGCGAGCAGGTGTCGTTCAACTTCCGGGTCGATAAGGTGTACAAGGGGTCGGCGCCAGATACCGTAAAAGTAGAGGCCGTCAGCGACATGCTTATCTATCCGGGTAGAACCACGACGCGCTATGCGGAGAGGATGCGCATTGTCGAATACCAAGATGCCATTCTGCAGCCTATTTCTGATCAGATCCGTGCGCTTCAAGCGTCCTTTGAAGAAGGAGAGATTGCCGAAGAATCTTATTTGACACAATCCATGTCTCTTCGCAAGCTGGCCGAGGAGACCGCCGCGTCGCAGTTCAAAGTGACCGACCACACCGTTGTGAAGAATTGGTCCCTCCACGAAGAATCGACCTATTACGACCACGGAGAGGGCATCCGCGAGGACAAATTCTTCCTTATCCAGCTCGATGCGGGATTGAACGAGTCCGCTACACAGGTCTTGGATGAGGTATCGACTCGTATTTACTCGGGCGAACGGCGCGAGGACATCATAGCGGCTTTGATGTCGCCGCAAGGCATCGAAGTTCCGCATCCCTTTCGGGGTTACGACCCCACCGACGAGCAGGACTGCGGAGCCCTGCGCGAGCTGGTGGGCGCGCCAAAGCCGCCGCCTCAGCCCTCGGAGGTGGCGCGCAGGCTGCTCGACGAATTCGATCTGGTTGCCCTCGGCGAGTTCATTGGTATTCCCGATACCGTTGGGGAGGAACTACACGGGCATGCATCGGACGCCGTGCGCATGCTTTCGGACGAGTTGCCGCTTTCCTTTCGCATTGACACCGTGTTCAAGGGCGAGCCACCGGAGGTACTGGAAGTGTGGCTGAACTCGGACATGCTGGAGTTCCGCGGCAGCGGCGTGTCGCGCTACGTCTGGCGCGGTCAGTTATGGAGCGATCTGGAGAGCGAGCTGAGTCAGCTCGACGAGGAATGGGTATGGGCTCGCGGGTGGCGGCTTCCTGACGATGTCAAAAGTAGCGCGATGTCCGAACGGGAGTGGCAGGCGTGGTTTGACGAGCGTTTCGATAGTGACAGAGCGGACGAGCACTACGAGCAAGAGCTCGCGTATTTCGAGGCCGCGGGCGGCCAGCTGGATTTGAGAAGAAAGTTCACCTACTTCGCGGACACCTTCTATGATCGAGGCGGGGCGATCAGTCCGTACGAACGCTACCTGCTCGCGATCAACCGCGGGCCTGACTCGTTTGCACCGTGGCGTGTTTCGGACACCGCCGACGGGCCGAGTCGAATCTACTGGGGCGACGAGGCGAGGGAGATCATGAAGCAGCTCGAAGTGCTTGTGCGGTGATCCATCTCACCGGTTCCCTGAGGCGCACAAGGCACTCGGCGTAGAGGTCGTTGACTACCACTGAAAGAAACTGAACATGATCGGAAGCGAGGGAAGAAAAATGACGCCTCCTAAAAATGTTCATCCCCACTTTGCGGCCTGGTGGGTTGCCGCGCTCATCCTGTCGTCGTCCTGTCTGGCGCAGGACAGGGGAAAGATGACCCTCACCGACGAGGAATTGCTAGGACTCTGCGGACAGAAAAATTCCCACTTTGCGGCCATCGATCTTCATCGCCGACGCTTCGACCCAAATGGCGTTGCCGCCTTTCTAATGGACAGGCCTGGCACCTTGGTGGACGGCGAGTTCCTCGGCATCCCGGCACCTACGGAGGCGGAGCTGGAACGACTCGACCGCGAGCAGGTGTCGTTCAACTTCCGGGTCGACAAGGTGTACAAGGGGTCGGCGCCGGACACCATAAAAGTGGAGGTCGTCAGCGACATGCTCGCTTATCCGAGCGGGAATACGACACGCCATGCAGAGCGGATGCGTATTCTCGAATACCAAGATAATATTCTTCGTCCCATCACCGATCAGATTCATGCACTCAGAAGATTGTTCGACAGTGGACAGATCACTGAGGAACTATACTCGACGCAGATCACGACCCTGTTCCGGCTAGTAGAGGAAACCGCGGCCGCGCACGACTTTAAGGTGACCGATTACACCGACGTGACGGCGCACATGATCCACAGATCGTCGACCTATTATGACGACGGAGAGGGCATCCGTGAGGGCAAGCCCTTCCTCATTGAATTCGATATGGAATTAAGCGAGTCCAATACCCATGTGCTAGATGAGGTATCGACCCCCATCTACTCGGGCGAGCGGCGCGAGGATGTCATCAAGGCGCTGACATCGCCGCAAGGCGTCGTGCTTCCGCATCCCTTTCGGGGCTATGACCCCAGCGACGAGCAGGACTGCAGAGCCCTGCGCGAGCTGGCGGGCCCGCCAAAGTCGCCGCCCCATCCCTCGGAGGTCGCGCGGCGGCTGCTCGACGAGTTCGAGCTGGTCGCCCTCGGCGAGTTCATCGGCATTCCCGAGACCGACGGAGGGACGCTTCGGGCACCCGAAAGGGATCTTGATGACAGGGCTTCGGCCGACCTGACGATTGCCTTTCGCATTGACAGGCTGTACAAGGGCGAGGTGCCGGGGGAGCTGGAGGTGGTGCTGAACTCGGACATGCTGGAGGTGCCCGGCAGCGGCGTCTCACGCTACATCCGGCAGGGGCAGATATGGAGCGAACTGGAGAGCGAGCGAAGGCCGCATGTCGAGAAGGCATGGGCGGAGATGCGCGAGTGGCTTCTTTCGGGCGACGCTGGAAGTGGTGTGGTGGATGAACAGGAGATGCAAGGACAGGCGACCGAGCCTTTCGAGAAAGAGGACAATTACCACGAGAAGGAGTTTGAGTATTTCACGAGGATTGTCGGGTATATGCCGGGCTCGCTAGCGGGACTCACCTACTTCCCGGACAGCTTCTACGACCGCGGCGGGGCGATCAGTCCGTACGAACGCTACCTGCTCGCGATCAACCGCGGGCGTGACTCGTTTGGACTGTGGCGTGTTTCGGACACCGCCGACGGGCCGAGCCGAATCTACTGGGGCGACGAGGCGACTGAGATCATGAAGCAGCTGGAGGTGCTTGTGCGGTGATTCAATTGGCCGGTTCCCTGAGACGCAAAGTCCACGCCAATTGAGGCAAATGCGCCTTACCACCAAAAACGAGAGTTGACCTCGTCACCGCAATTCGACACACTTTGCTTCAGGATGATGACGAGGGATATGCATTGACCTTCACGAGAGCACGGTTTAATACCGAGCGGCGGGCGCCATCTTCGGCAAGCCTCATGTGGGAACTGCCGCGCGTCCTTCTCGAAACGAGCCGGCTCGGATTGACATGGCCGCTGCTCCTGCAGCAAGCCCCAAGAGGTGACGGTCACGCGGTGATGGTGCTGCCAGGCTTCATGGGCGGTGACGACTCCACATTGGTACTCAGGCGATTTCTCACAAGCCTCGGCTATGTCGCGCTGCCGTGGCTGCATGGTCGCAACGTCGGCAATCCGCATCAATTTGACGGCGCGTTGATGCGCTTTTATCGGGCGCATCACAAGAGCGGCGAGAAGATCTCCATTGTCGGACAGAGTCTCGGCGGCATTTATGCGCGCGAAATCGCCCGCCACTTTCCATACGCCGTGCGCTCGGTCATCACGCTTGGCAGCCCCTTTGCTGGCAGCGATGATGAGCACACTGCCGTGCCCATGGTGCGGCGCTTGTTCGAGCTTGTTTCCGGTCATCAGACATCGGAAATGCGCAAGCGCATGTTTGACCGCGACAATCCGCGGGCGCCGCTCGGCCTGCCAAGCACAGCCATCTACAGCAAGACCGACGCTGTAGCGGCGTGGCTTGCGTGCGTCGATCAAGAAAGCGAACTCGCGGAGAATGTCGAGGTACGCGCAAGCCACACCGGCATGGCGGTGAATCCCGACGTGCTGCACGTGATAGCCGACCGCTTGGCGCAAGATCCGGACAACTGGCAACGATTCGACCGCAATCAAGGCTGCCGCGCGTGGATTTACCCTGAGCCTGTGAACGCTTGACGGATAAGCTCTGACCGTGCCACGCGAGAGTGGTCGGTCCGATATCTAACCGAGAGATTTTACGAATGAAGCGCCCATTCAATTCCCTCCCCACTGGCATAATGCGCGTTCTTTTCTCCTCGGTGCCCAATGCGACCGCCTTTTGCTTGCCCTATTGCCGGAATTGTTGCTGGACTCTTCCTGTGCGCTTTCGCGCTCGCCGAAGAAGGCCGAGACCAAGACCAATCTGAAGACGCGAGCATTGAGCAGCTCGTCGTCAGCGCCGAGCGCACCGGCGAACCGGATGTCGAGGACACCTTCGGCCTACTGTCAGCACCGCCGAGCGACCTTGTGTTCGGCCTGTCACGTTCGCTGTTTGAAACGCCGCGATCTGTTTCCTCGGTGAGCGAACAGGTGATCGACCTCTACGGCGTCGATTCCACCAACGACTTTGTATCGGTCACGCCCGGCACGCAGAACGCCTCGTTCTTCGGCATCGCCGCCAGCCCGGACATGCGCGGCTCGCTCGGCGATGTCTACTTTCGCGGCGTGCGCCGGCTCGTCAATGCGGGCGGCTGGGTGACGCTTCTCGGCGCGACGAGTCGCGTGGACATCGTGCGCGGCCCGGCGTCCCCGATTCACGGCCCCGGCTCCATCGCAGGCTATCTCAACTTCGTTCCAAAGACCGCGCGCGCGGAAGAAGGACTGTTCATCGACCGCACCACTGGTTCGGCGACCTTCACCACCGGCTCCTGGGCGCGCCGCCAAGTCGAAGGCGAGGTCGGTGGCCCTTTGACCATGATGGACAAGCCGGCTGGCTATCACGTGTTCGGCTTCTGGGAGGACACCGAAAGCTACTACCGCTATTTGCCCAACAATTCGCAGCGCATGCTGCAAGGCTCGCTCGTCGTTGATCTCACCGATTCGATGTGGGTGGAGACGGGCTTTCAATACCAAAGGTGGCAGGGGGCGGAGAACACCGGCTGGAACCGGCTCACACAAGAACTCGTCGACAACGGCACCTACCTCGCCGGCTCGCCGCTCCTCGACCTCGACACCGACGGCGACGGCGGGATCGGGCATGACGAAGTGCGGGCTGTCAGCCCCAACAATCTGCTCAGCATTTTCACCCCATACGGTTCCGGCATTGCGCTCTTCGAGAATGATCAAGAGCGCGAAGCGCTGCGTCTCGACCCGAGCACGGTCGAGACCGTGCAAATCAGCCCGAGGGACTGCCTCTGCGCACCCGACGACGACGGCGGCGCGAAAAGCTACGCCTTCTACTTCGATGTCTCGGCCGAACTCGAATCAGGTCTTGAAGTGCATCAGAAGCTCTTTGTCGATTATGCCGACCGCTTCATTCAAGTGAGCTATGGATTCTCGCAAGCGCACAAGACCAAGCTCGTTGAGGAACGCCTTGAATTTCGCCTCAAGGACCGAGCGTTTGGCCCTGTTCAAGCCGACTTCTCTTTGAGCCCAAGCCTTCGCTACTACAACACGCGCGCGCGGCAAGATTTCGCGCTTGAATATTTTGACCGGCGCGACATCTCCAAGCCATCCTCGCCTCTTGATCTGCGGCACCCATCTTTGCAAGACCCCGAAACCAATCCCTTCAACCGCAACACTCAAACGGACGCCCTCAACCTTGGCCTTGCCGGGCTCGCCGATTTCACGCTTGGCAGACTGTCCTTGCTCATCGGCTGGCGCTATGACCACTACGATGTCACCGCCGAAAACGCGCCCACGGCCTTCGCCTTTGAAGAACCCGGCGTCAAGGTCAGCAACCAGCAAGGCGAAACAGGGTTCAATGCGAGTTTGAGCGCAGCCGTCGGCAATTTCCGGCCCTATGCGACGATCGCGAGGCAACCCGTGATTCTTGGCGGTCAGTCTGGCGAAATCGACATCAACAATGTGCGCACCAATCCGCTCAACACCTCCGAACTCAAGGAAGTCGGCGTCAAATACCAAGGCTTGGACGGCGCGCTTTTTGCGCAGCTCAGCTACTATCAGCAGCAGCGCAAGCAATACTCCGACCAGACCGGCGAGAATCTTTCACTCTATGGCGAAGGCACAGAGCTCGAAGTGCGCGCCGCTCTTGGCAAGCGCCTTGGCCTGCTGCTCACGGCCACGCACGCCAACGTTGAACGCAGACCTCTGACCGGCAGATTCATCTTCGCGCCGCCCGCCGTCACTGGCCTTGCGCCGGAAGATCAATACGGCGGCACCGTGGCCACCATACTGCCGGCGGGCGACAGCCGCTTCCGCGATCGCGGCGCCATTCCAGAGTCCGTCTACGGCGCTGGCATCAGCTATGCCTTTGATGGGGGCGCAACCGTGAATCTGGTGGCGACGCGCGTCAGCGAGACCTATTCTGGCGTTGCGCGCACGGTCGAACTGCCAGCCTACACCCTCGTCAACGCCTCTATCTCGTATGATTGGGGACCGTGGAAACTGCGCGCAAGCGTCAAGAACGCGCTCGATGAACGCTATTTTCAAGGCAATTTCCCGCATCTCTTTGGGGATGTCGTGGTGTTGCCGCGCTTGCCAAGGCATTGGCAATTGACAGTAACTCGGCGATTCGGCGCCGCAGCCAGCTAAAGGAGACACACATGGGACCGCTCGAAGGCATGAAGATCATCGAACTCGCTGGTATCGGGCCGGGGCCGTTTTGCGGCATGATGCTCTCCGACATGGGCGCCGATGTCATTCGCATTGATCGCATTGCGAATGCACCGAGACGGCCGTTCGAAATTCTTGCCCGCAATCGGCGTTCAATTGCGGTGGACCTCAAGCGGCCTGAAGGCATTGAACTCGTCTTGAAGCTTTGTGAGGGGGCGGACGGGCTGTTTGAAGGCTTCCGGCCCGGTGTGACCGAACGCTTGGGACTCGGCCCGGACGACTGCATGGAGCGCAACCCACAGCTCGTCTATGGACGCATGACCGGATGGGGCCAAGAAGGCCCGATCGCAGGAGCCGCTGGGCACGACATCAACTACATCGCGCTCGCTGGCGCCCTGCACGGCATCGGCTTTGCTGGCGACCGGCCGGTGCCGCCGCTCAATCTCGTCGGCGACTTCGGCGGTGGCGGCATGCTGCTCGCCTTCGGCATGGTCTGCGGAATGCTTGAAGCAAGCCGTTCCGGTCAAGGGCAAGTGATCGATGCCGCGATGATCGACGGCACGGCTGCGCTGATGGCGATGTTCTACGGCATGAAGGCGGCAGGCGTCTGGAAAGACGAGCGCGGCGTGAACCTCCTTGACACTGGCTCGCACTTCTACAACACCTTTGAGACCAGCGACGGCAAGCATATTTGCATTGGCTCGATTGAGCCGCAGTTCTATGCCGAGCTGCTTGAGCGGGCCGCGCTCGACGCGGACACCTTCGGCGAACAAATGAACCCGGAACGCTGGCCGCAGCAGACCGAAGCGCTTGCCCAAGTCTTCAAGCAAAAGACACGCGACGAATGGTGCGAGATCATGGAAGGCACGGATGTCTGCTTCGCGCCGGTGCTGTCGCTCAGCGAGGCACCTAATCATCCGCACAATGTCGCGCGCGGCACCTTCGAGACGCACGATGGCCTCGTGCAGCCAGCGCCAGCACCGCGCTTCTCGCGCACACGCGGCGAGATTCGCAACAACGCCCGTGCGCCAGGTGAAGACGGTCGCGAAGTGTTGCAGGATTTCGGGTTCTCTTCTGAAGAAGTGACAGCGCTTGAAGCCTCTTCGGTGATAGGCGGGCCGTGACAGGTCCTGCGGCCTGGCAGCGCGAGTACGACACCGCGCTTCGCAATCCAGAGGCTTTCTGGGAAGCGCAAGCAAGCCACCTGCCGTGGCTTGCGCCGCCCAAGCACATTCTCTCGAACGATGCGAACGGCACGCCGCGCTGGTTCAAAGGCGGAGTAACCAATACGTCGTGGCTTGCCGTCGATCGACACTGCGATGACGGACGTGGCCGAGATACGGCGCTCGTCTACGATTCACCGGTGACTGGCATCGTCGAATCCCTCACCTTTGATGAACTGAAAGCGCGAGTGTCGCGCACCGCTGGCATGCTGCAAGGCCTTGGCGTTGGGCAGGGAGACCGCGTGGTGATCTACATGCCGATGATCCCCGAGGCGATTATCAGCATGCTTGCCTGCGCGCGCCTTGGCGCCATCCACTCGGTGGTTTTCGGCGGATTCGCAGCGCCGGAACTCGCGGCGCGCATCGACGATGCAACGCCCAAGGTACTGCTCGCGGCATCCTGCGGCATTGAGTTTGATACGGTCATCCCCTACACGCCGATGATCGAGGAAGCACTGGCGATCGCGCGATGTCCACCCGAACGCTGCGTCGTCAAGCAGCGCGATGCCTGTCCTGCGAGACTCTCACAGCCACGCGACCTCGATTGGGACGAGACGATGGCCGCATCGCCGCTTGCCGACTTCACGCCTGTCGATGCCACCGACCCGCTCTATATTCTCTATACCTCCGGCACCACCGGGCGACCCAAGGGCGTCCTGCGCGACACCGGCGGTCATGCGGTGGCACTCAATTACAGCATGGCGGCGGTCTACGAGGCGCATCCGGGCGATGTCTTCTGGGCAGCGTCTGATGTTGGCTGGGTGGTCGGTCATTCGTACATTGCCTATGCGCCCTTGATTCGCGGCTGCACGAGCATCCTCTATGAAGGCAAACCAGTGCGCACGCCTGATGCCGGTGCCTTCTGGCGCGTGATCGAAGACCACAGGGTGAAGACATTTTTTGCCGCGCCTACGGCGTTTCGTGCCGTGCGCAAGGAAGACCCCGATGCGAGCTTGCTTGAACGCTACGATATTTCAAGTCTCGCGCACCTGTTCGTCGCTGGCGAGCGACTCGACCCGTCAACCTTTCATTGGCTCAGCAAGCACTTACCTGTACCGGTCATCGACCACTGGTGGCAGACCGAGTCTGGCTGGCCAATCTGTGCGAATCCGGCCGGACTCGGCCTCGTCCAGCCCAAACCGGGGTCGGTGAGCTTGCCAGTGCCTGGATTCGACCTGCGAGTCGTTGATGATGACGGCGGCGAGTGCGAAGCCGGTGTGACCGGCAATATCGTCATCAAGCCGCCGCTTCCGCCAGGCAACCTCTACTCGGTGTGGGGAGATCATTCGCGCTACCTCGACGCCTACTGGTCAAGGTTCGATGGACTCTATCTCACGGGCGACGGCGGATTTCGGGACGAAGACGGCTATGTGTACATCATGGGACGCACCGACGATGTGATGAATGTCGCCGGACACAGACTTTCGAGCGGTGAGATGGAAGAGGTCATCGCCTCGCATCCGGCGGTGGCCGAATGCGCAGTGGTGGGGCGCAGGGACGAGACACGAGGACAAGTACCGCTTGCCGTGATGGTCCTCAAGGACGGCATCAATATTGACGGCGAAACGCTAGCAGCCGAAGTGATTGCCAAGGTGCGGGCTTCCATCGGCGCATTTGCCTACTTGCGCGAGGTCAAGATCGTCCCACGCCTGCCGAAAACCCGGTCAGGCAAGGTGCTACGACATCTTTTGCGCCAAATCGCCGACGGCGATGCTTGGGACTTGCCCGCGACGATTGAGGATGCGGGGGTGGTGGATGAGTTGCTCGCGGTGCTTTGAATTCTACGATCAGCGCCAGTGGCTAGACATTATGTATTGACCTTGCCTACCGCCACAGGCCGGTAGGCGGGCATCACGCTCGAACATATGCTAGATTAACTTGCCTGCCTGAGGAGCCACCATGTCAGTTCAATCCTTTGATGAAATCCGAGACGACTTCGCGGCGCGCGTCAAGCGCATCGTGTGGGCAACGTTGAGCACCCAAGACACGGCGGGACGCCTGCGCTCGCGCATGTTGCATCCGATCTGGGAAGACGCGACCGGCTGGATTCTCACCGGCCGCAACTCGCTCAAAGCCAAGCACATTGCGGCGAATGCTTTTGTGTCCGTGACCTACTGGGACCCGCAGCACGAACAGATCGTCGCCGACTGCCAAGCGACTTGGGAGGATGATGTCGATGAGAAGCAACGCATCTGGGATCTGTTCAAGTCCACCGAACCGCCACTTGGCTACGATCCCGGCTTGTTCTTCACGGACGGCGCCGCCCACCCAGAATGCGGCCTGCTGAAGCTCGACCCTTGGCGTATCGAGCTGTGGACAATCGGCGAACTGATGCAAGGCAAGCCGCCGAAAGTGTGGAAACCGTAGGCGAACACCTCGCGCCTCATTTACAATACCCATCCAGCCACGATGCGGCCTTTGGTGAGCAAAAGCTCGAGGTCGTGATTCACAACCAACAGGGTCAGAAAAAATTAGTTATGTGTGAGGCTGGATGAACAGAGCAGTGCTCGCGCTCGCTGGGGGCGCGGTGTTTGAAGGTGTTGCTGCGGGAGCGGCTGGCACGGCTGTCGGTGAAGTGGTGTTCAACACCGCCATGACCGGCTATCAGGAAATTCTCACCGACCCGTCCTATGCCGGACAGATTGTCACGCTGACCTATCCTCATATCGGCAATACCGGCGCCAATGCGGAAGATGTCGAGTCGAGCCGTGTGTGGGCGAGTGGCCTCGTCGTGCGAAGCTTGCCGAAGCGCCATTCCAATTGGCGCAGCGAATCGGATCTGACAGCGTTCTTGCAGCGCGAGAACTGCGTCGCCATCGCCGAAGTGGACACGCGCGAGCTCACCACCGTCATCCGCGAGCAGGGCGCGCAAGGCGCATGTATTGCTGCGGGCCAAGACGGCGACGTGATCGACGTTGAAGACTGCATCAAACGTGCGCAAGGCTTTCCCGGACTCTCTGGCCGAGACCTTGTCAAAGGTGTCACCTGCAAGACGCCAATCGAGTGGGACAAAAGCCTCTGGCGCTCGCAGGGGACTAGCGCCCCGAAATACAAAGTCGTCGCCTACGACTTCGGCGTCAAGCACAATATCCTTCGCTATCTCACTGATCGGCAATGCCAAGTCACCTTGGTACCAGCGACAACGAGCGCGACCGAAGCACTTTCGTTGTCACCCGACGGCATCTTCCTGTCGAACGGTCCGGGCGATCCGGAGCCGCTCGACTACGCGATCTCGGCGATCAGCGAGCTCATTGATTCAGGCGTTCCAATCTTCGGGATTTGCCTTGGTCACCAGCTATTGTCGCTCGCCTGTGGTGCGCGCACCATCAAAATGCCGTTTGGACACCACGGCGCCAATCATCCGATCAAGTCCATTGCCACCAATCGCGTCATGATCTCGAGCCAGAACCATGGCTTTGCGGTGGATGCCGACTCCATTCCCGAGTGCCTCGAAGTCACGCATGTGTCGCTCTTTGACGGCACCGTGCAAGGCGTGCGCCATCGAACCAAGCCGGCGATCAGCGTTCAAGGGCATCCCGAAGCGAGCCCAGGCCCGCAGGATGTTGAAGGACTCTTCGACCAATTCGTCGCCCTCATGGAATCGAAGGCGTAGCCGCCGTGCCGAAACGCACAGATATCGAGTCCATCCTGATTCCCGGCGCCGGCCCGATTGTCATCGGCCAAGCCTGCGAGTTCGACTACTCCGGTACGCAAGCCTGCCAAGCCCTCAAGAAGGAGGGCTATCGAATTGTCCTGATCAACTCCAATCCGGCGACCATCATGACCGACCCGTCGGTCGCCGACAGCACCTACATCGAACCGATTGACTGGCGCGTCATGGCCGAAGTCATCGAGCGTGAACGACCCGATGCGCTACTGCCGACGATGGGAGGCCAGACGGCGCTCAACACCACCCTCGACCTCGTGCGCGAAGGCGTCCTCGAAGCCTTCGACGTTGAGCTGATTGGCGCCAGCCGCGACGCCATCGACAAGGCCGAAGACCGTGAGCGATTCATTGAGGCCATGCGCAACATCAATCTCGAAACCCCGCGCGCCGGTATCGCGCACAGCCTTGAGGAGGCCATGCAGGTGCAAGGCGCATTGGGCTTTCCGTGCATCATTCGTCCCTCGTTCACGCTTGGCGGCAGCGGCGGCGGCATCGCCTACAACCTCGACGAATTCAAGAGCCTTTGTGCAAGGGGCCTTGCGCAATCGCCGACCAACGAGCTGCTCATCGACGAATCACTGCTCGGCTGGAAGGAGTTTGAGATGGAGGTGGTGCGCGACCGCCTTGACAATTGCATCATCGTCTGCGCCATTGAAAACCTCGATGCGATGGGCGTGCATACCGGCGACAGCATCACCGTCGCGCCGACGCAGACGCTGACGGACAAGGAGTACCAGATCATGCGCAACGCCTCGATCGACGTGCTGCGCGAGATCGGTGTCGAGACTGGCGGCTCGAACGTGCAGTTCGCGATCAACCCGAAGGACGGGCGGCTGGTGGTGATCGAAATGAACCCGCGCGTATCGAGATCGTCCGCCTTGGCATCAAAGGCGACCGGCTTCCCGATCGCCAAGGTTGCGGCGCGGCTTGCGGTGGGCTACACCCTCGATGAACTGCAAAACGACATTACCGGCGTCACGCCGGTGTCCTTCGAGCCGTCGATCGATTACGTGGTGGTCAAGGTGCCGCGCTTCACTTTCGAGAAGTTCCCAGCGGCGCAGGACCGACTGACGACGCAGATGAAGTCGGTTGGCGAGGCCATGGCGATTGGCCGCACGTTTCAGGAAGCCATGCAGAAGGTGCTGCGCGGACTTGAAACCGGCATCGATGGCTTTGATCCTGTGACCGGACTTGACGGACCGGATGGCACGCGGGCGCTCGTGCGCGAACTGCGCGAACCGGGACCGCATCGCATCCGCTATCTCGCGGAAGCCATGCGGCGAGGCGTCAGCCTTGAAGATTTGCATGAGCACACGGGTATCGACCCGTGGTTCCTCGCCGAGATTCAAGATTTGATCGACACCGAAGCCGAGCTCGGTGACATGCCGCTGCCGTCGCTCACATTGGAACAATTCCGCCGCATCAAGCGCCAAGGGTTTTCCGATGCGCGCCTCGCCGCGCTGCTTGGGTCAAGCGAAGGCGACGTGCGGGCGCATCGCGAATCACTCGGACTCATGCCTGTCTACAAGCGCGTGGATACCTGCGCGGCCGAGTTTCCATCGCAGACGGCTTACATGTATTCGACCTATGAGCGAGCGTGCGAATCCAAGCCATCGCAGAAGCGCAAGATTATGGTGCTCGGCGGCGGCCCGAACCGCATCGGCCAGGGCATTGAGTTTGACTACTGCTGCGTGCATGCCGCGCTCGCCATGCGCGAGGACGGCTACGAGACCATCATGGTCAACTGCAATCCTGAGACGGTCTCAACCGACTACGACGTCTCGGACCGGCTCTACTTCGAGCCGGTGACATTGGAAGATGTCATTGCCATTGTTCATCTTGAGCAACCAGAGGGCGTGATTGTTCAGTTTGGCGGACAGACCCCGCTCAAGCTGGTGCGCGCGCTTGACGAGGCGGGTGTCAATATTCTCGGCACTTCGGCAGATGCGATCGATCGAGCGGAAGACCGGCAGCGCTTTCAAACCATGATCAACGCCTTGGGACTGCGCCAGCCTCCCAACGCGACGGTGACCTCGGTCGCCGAAGGTCTTGAGGCGGCAAAAAAGATTGGCTATCCGTTGGTTGTTCGGCCTTCCTATGTCCTCGGCGGCAGGGCCATGGAGCTTGTCCATTCGGATGCGGACTTGAAGGACTATCTGGCCCACGCCGTCGTCGCGTCGGAAGATTCTCCGGTGCTGCTCGACAAGTTTCTTGCGAAAGCTGTTGAAGTCGATGTCGATGCGGTCTGCGATGGCGTTGATTGCGTGATTGGCGGCATCATGCAGCACATCGAACAAGCGGGCATCCACTCCGGAGATTCATCGTGCGTGCTGCCTCCGGTGAGCCTCTCCAAGAAGGTTCAGGACACGCTGCGAAATCAAACCCGCGCCATGGCCTTCGAGCTTGGCGTTGTCGGACTGATGAACGTGCAGTTCGCCGTGCAGGGCGAAGAGGTGTTCGTCTTGGAAGTCAATCCGCGCGCCTCGCGCACGGTGCCATTCGTCTCGAAGAGCATCGGCGTGTCACTCGCCAAGATTGCCGCGCGCTGCATGGCGGGCACGACCTTGAAGTCCCAAGGCTTTACAAAGGAAGTTCGGCATGCGCACATCAGTGTCAAGGAGGCGGTGTTTCCGTTCAATAAGTTCCCCGGCGTCGATCCCATCCTCTCGCCGGAAATGAAGTCCACAGGAGAAGTCATGGGTGTCGGCGACACCTTCGCCGAAGCCTTCGCCAAGGCGACGCTGGCGGCGGGCGAGCGTCTGCCCATGTCGGGGCGCGCCTTCATCAGCGTTGCCGACGCGGACAAGCAGGGTGTCGCCGAAGTCGCGCAGGCGCTCGCGGACCTCGGCTTCTCGCTGATCGCGACGCGCGGCACGGCGAGCGTCATTCGCGCCGCTGGCCTTGAGGTCGAAGTTGTGAACAAGGTCACTGAAGGCCGTCCGGATATTTCTGACCTCATCAAAAACAATCCGGTTGACCTGATTGTGAACACGACTGAAGGCCGCGCGGCCATCGCCGACTCCGCGCTCATTCGACGGCTCGCGGTTGAGCACAGGGTCTGCTACACGACGACGCTTGCCGGCGGGCAGGCGTTTTGCGAGGCCATCGCCCATCTTCACGCCCATCCGGGCAAACCATCAGTGAGACGCATTCAGGACTTGAACACATGAGCACGCCAATGACGGTCGAGGGCGAACAGGCGCTGCGCGAGGAATTGCAGCGACTGAAATTCGCGCTGCGACCAAAAATCATTGAAGACCTCGCCAAGGCGCGCGCGCACGGCGATTTGCGCGAGAACGCCGAATATCATGCCGTGCGCGAGCAGCACGGGTTCAATGAGGGTCGCATTCAAGAGATCGAAGGCAAGCTCGCCGATGCGCAGGTCATCGACATTGCGCGCATCCGCGAGTCCGGCAAAGTTGTTTTTGGCGCGACCGTCAGCTTGGAGAATCTCGACAGCGGCGAGTCCGTTCGCTACCAGATCGTCGGCGAGGACGAGGCCGACATCAAGCTCGGGAAAATTTCCTTTTCTTCGCCAATCGGCCGTGCCCTGATCGGCAAGCGCTGCGACGACGAGGTGGAAGTCAACGCGCCCGGCGGTACTGTCAGCTACGAGATACTCAAGGTCGAGCATCTATGAGCCGACGCGCTTCTCGCGCGCATTGGCGCGCGCGCGGCGGGGGCGACAGCTACTCGCGGCAGGCGGCGGCACGCGGCCTTGGTTCGAGAGCATGGTTCAAACTGGAATCGCTTGATGCGCGGTTCAAGCTCGTGCGCCCGGGGCGCAAAGTGCTTGAGCTCGGCGCCGCACCCGGTGGCTGGACGCGCTATCTCGCTGCGAAGAAGGCGCACGTGTTCGCGTGCGATCAGCGCCATATGGAGGTGCCGGCGAAAGTCGCCTTCCTGCAGACCGATGTTGGCGGCGAGGCATTTCGAGACTGGTCGATGCGCCATGCGCCTTTTGGCCTGATCGTGTCCGACATGGCGCCCGACATCTCCGGCATCGATGTGCGCGATATGGCGGCTGCGGAGGCGCTGGTCGATCTCGCGTTCGATCTTGCTGACGCATTGCTCGATGCAGGAGGCGACTTGGTCGTCAAGCTCTTTCAAGGCGATCCGGTCACGCTGTTCGGGCAACGCGCGGGTGCTGGATTCTCGACAGTGAAAATCGCCAAACCGCGCGCATCGCGCAGCGAATCAAGCGAAATGTATGGTGTCGCATTGAACAAGCGAAAGCCTTTGACAGAGCCTCTCGTTAGACTTGAAACGGGTTCTCAATGATGAGCGACTGAATTCGCTGTCCGTGCTGAAAGTCCTCGCTGTACAAACGGGTACAGCCAAATTCGACGGCCCCTGCGACTATCATCGAGTCGTAGAAGCTCAAGCCGTATTGATCGCACAGCGTCAATCCACGCTCGTAGAGTTCGCCACTCGGCGAAACCCTCCAGAGCGGTGTCAAGACCTGTGAAAACAAAGTTCGTGCGTCTCCAGCCGAAAAGCCCAGCTTCCTTATCGCCACGTTGAGCGTTTCCTGTACAACTTGGTAGCTGATGCAACCGCTGCCCGTCTCGATGCTCCGTTGCACCAATTGCTCCGCCCGTCGATGCTTTGTTTCGTCGGTTTCGTCGAGCGCGTACACCAGCACGTTGGTGTCCAAGAATTCCTCAACGCTCATTCATCTCGTCTCTGGTGAATTGGCGACCGCCTGTTCCGTACTTTCCCCGCAATTCACGCAGCGAGCGGACGGCGTGAGCGGCTTGATGGCATCGAGCATATCGGTGCAGCCATTTGCGAAATTCCGCGTTGAGGGTTGTATGCTCAGAAGCGGCGCGCTGCCGTGCCACATCTATGGTGTCCGCATCCGCACTGAGAGTGATATTTCGCATCGGCTCCTGACTGTCGATGAATGCAGCTATCGGGGAAACAGCATGACACGAATTTACCTGCACTGCAATATTGTAGTGTTCTACATACACTGTTTTAGCACGTTGACTCATGCAAAGCCACGACGCTTTTTTGGTCATGCGCATCAAGTGCAATATCGAGCTCTGCCGCCGCGAAGAAATCAGCGGCTTGCTTGCGCACTAGAAAACAGATGTTTTCCTTGGAAATTAAGCAGTTATTGATAAACTTGGAATAGTGGAACGTTGCGCACGCTCTACTTGTATACTGTGTGGCTGATTCTCTTCTCGAATTCCAATTGAAGCTCGGCAATCTCTCAAGAAGTCTGATCTGGTGGTTCGTCATCGGCTTTGCGCTTATATTCGCATTCAATTCGCTCAACCAGCGCGGCGAGCCTGCTGAAATCAGCTACTCGCAATTCGTCACCGAGGTGCAGAACGAGCTTGTTCGCGCTGTCACCATCACTGATGTCACGGTACAGGGCGAGCGCAAGAACGGCAGCAAGTTCCAAGTCGTTCGCTATGGTATTCAAGATCCGAAGCTCATGGACGACCTGATCAATCACGGCGTCGAAGTGCGCAGTACGCCGCCAGATCGAACGACCTTTTGGCAGCAGCTTCTGCTTGCGAGCTTTCCGGTGCTGCTCATCATCGGCATCTTCGCGCTCATCATGCGCCAGATGCAAGGCGGCGGGCGCGGCGGCGGGCCGATCTCCTTCGGGCGCTCGCGGGCGCGGCTCTTGCCAGAAGACCAGATCAAAACCACCTTTGCCGATGTCGCCGGCGTTGATGAAGCAAAGGAGGATGTGCAAGAGCTCGTCGAGTTTCTGCGCGACCCAACCAAATTCCAA
The DNA here is from genome assembly GCA_026709225.1 of Gammaproteobacteria bacterium. Lineage (GTDB taxonomy): Bacteria > Pseudomonadota > Gammaproteobacteria > Pseudomonadales > Azotimanducaceae > Azotimanducus > Azotimanducus chitobiosivorans. Next base: position 74,074 of record JAPOTJ010000041.1, read on the forward strand.
AAGCTCGGTGGCCACATCCCGCGCGGCGTGCTCATGGTGGGGCAGCCTGGCACCGGCAAGACCTTACTCGCCAAGGCCATCGCAGGCGAAGCGAAGGTGCCGTTCTTTTCGATCTCCGGCTCGGACTTCGTCGAGATGTTTGTGGGGGTCGGCGCGTCGCGGGTGCGCGATATGTTCGAACAGGCCAAGAAGCAAGCACCGTGCATTATTTTCATCGACGAGATCGATGCCGTCGGCCGACACCGCGGCGCGGGCCTTGGCGGCGGTCACGATGAACGCGAGCAGACGCTGAATCAGCTTCTCGTGGAAATGGATGGCTTCGAGGCCAATGACGGCATTATCGTCATTGCTGCCACCAACCGGCCAGATGTGCTTGATCCGGCCCTGCTGCGCCCAGGTCGATTTGATCGCCAAGTGGTGGTCGGCCTGCCGGATATACGCGGTCGCGAGCAAATTCTCAAAGTCCACATGCGCAAGGTCTCGCTGCACGACGATGTCGAAGCTAGCATCATCGCGCGCGGCACGCCCGGCTTCTCCGGCGCCGACCTCGCCAATCTCGTCAACGAAGCGGCGCTGCTCGCCGCCCGCGCCGGCAAAGGCTCGGTCGATATGGAGGAATTTGATCGCGCTAAGGACAAGATCATGATGGGCGCGGAGCGACGCTCGATGGTGATGTCGGAAAAAGAAAAACGCAACACCGCCTACCACGAAGCCGGCCACGCCATCGTCGGCTACACGATGGACGAGCACGATCCGCTCTACAAGGTCACCATCATGCCGCGCGGACGCGCGCTCGGACTCACCATGTTCCTGCCGGAGGAAGATCGCTATTCACTGAGTCGCCGCGCCATTCAAAGTCAGATTTGCGGGCTGTTTGGTGGACGGATTGCCGAACAGATGATCCTCGGTGATGAAGGTGTCACCACCGGCGCGGCCAACGACATCGAGCGCGCCACATCGCTTGCGCGCTCGATGGTCACCAAGTGGGGGCTTTCGGACAGCATGGGCCCCTTGAAGTACGACGAGGAAGACCAGGAAGTGTTCCTCGGTCGCTCTGCATCGACCAAGCCGCGCACCGTGTCGAGCCGCACAGCACACGCGATTGACACTGAAGTTCGGCGCATCATCGACGACTGCTATGCGCTCGCCGAGAATGTGTTGAACGAGCACAAAGACAAGCTACACAGCATGGCCGAGGCGCTCATCGAATACGAAACGCTGGTCTTCGAGCAGATCGAAGACATTATGCAAGGTCGCCGGGCGAGGTCTCCCGAAGACTGCGGCCGTGGCAGCGGTAGCCGTGCCTCGGCATCGGCGCAGCCAAAGCCGAAGAACCGCACACGCCGGGCCGGTCCCACAGTCGGACGCCCAGCCGAAGAAGTGTAGACCTTCAGGCATGCCATCCCGCTGGTTCGGGACCGACGGCATTCGCGGACAAGTTGGCCGGGCGCCGATGACACCCGACTTTTGTTTGAGTTTGGGTGCTGCGGCGGGCCGGGTGTTCGGGGAAGGCAGCACCGTCCTGATCGGCAAGGACACGCGCATTTCAGGCTATCTCTTTGAATCTGTGCTCGAAGCCGGCCTCGTGTCCTCCGGCGTCAACGTGCTCCTGCTCGGACCCATGCCAACACCTGCGATCGCCTACTTGACGCGGGCGTTTCGCGCCGAAGGCGGTATTGTCATCAGCGCTTCGCACAACCCCTTCCACGACAACGGCATCAAGTTCTTTGATGGGCACGGGGAAAAACTCGCAAGCGCGGTCGAAGCGAGCATCGAACGTGAACTTGATGCCGAGCCCACATGCCTGCCCGCTGAGCGTCTCGGCAAGGCATGGCGCGTTGACGATGCCCTCGGTCGCTATATTGAATATTGCAAGGCGAGAGTTGGGCTCGGTGTTTCATTGCGAGGCTTGAAACTGGTCGTGGATGCCGCACACGGCGCCTGCTACCAAGCCGCGCCCGCAGTGATGTCCGAACTCGGGGGCGAGGTGACCGCCATCGGCGATCAACCTAACGGGATGAACATTAATCTTGACTGCGGGTCGGTGTATCCGCAAGCCCTTGCCGAACAGACGAAGGCGACAGGCGCGGATTTCGGTCTTGCCTTGGATGGCGACGGCGACCGAGTGATCATGGCCGATGCGACCGGGAGAATCTACGATGGCGATGCGCTCGTATATGCGCTTGCAAGACACAAGCAGCGTCGCGGGCAACTCGGCGGCGGCGTGGTGATGTCCGAAATGTCGAATCTCGGTCTTGGCATGGCGCTCGATAAACTCGGCATTGCGAGCGAGTCTGTCCCGGTTGGTGACCGCCAGATACAACGCAAGCTCGTCTCGCTCGGCTGGTCGCTCGGCGGAGAACCTGCAGGACACTTGCTCATGCTCGACCTCGCGCCAACCGGGGACGGGATTCTCGCAGCCTTGCAGGTCATGCAGGCGGCGGTGCTAGAAGAAAAATCCCTCGCTGAGCTGTGCCAAGGATATGAGCCACTGCCGAGCGTACTGCGCAACGTCCCAGTGGCGTCGCCCAAGCGAGCGGTGAGCGAACTAGGTGCCTGCGGTGCGCTCAACGAAGCCAAGTCAGCCCTCGGAAGCTCTGGACGCTTGTTGGTTCGGCCTTCTGGCACTGAAGACCTCGTGCGCATTCTGATCGAAGGGCCGGATGTGGATGTCAATTCCGCACTCGCCGACGCACTCGAAAAGAAGGTACTCGCCACATGAGAACGAAGATGCTGTGCGGCAACTGGAAGATGAACCTCAGCAAGACTGAAGCACTGACGCTGGCAGCGAATGTGCGCGACGCGGCCGCCGCGTATGCTGAAGCCGAAGCAGTGCAGTGTGTGCTGTTTCCGCCGTTCCCTTATCTTGATGCGGTGTCGTCCGTGCTTGAAGGCTCGCCGGTCATGCTCGGCGCGCAAACCCTTCACGAAGCCGAAAGCGGTGCGTACACCGGCGAAGTATCGGCTTCGATGCTCGTGGACATGGGTTGTGAACTGGTGCTCGTCGGGCACTCCGAGCGTCGTCATGGGCTTGGCGAAAGCGATGCGCTCATTGCCGCCAAAGCAAGCCGCGCGCTTGAAGCAGGACTCACGCCTGTTGTGTGCGTCGGCGAAACCGGTGCTGAACGGGAATCAGATGCGACGGAGGTCGTGCTCCTGCGCCAAATCGAACCCTTGAAGCACATGCTTGCCCGCTGCGCGCTCGCCTATGAGCCGGTATGGGCAATTGGCACCGGTCAGGTTGCGACACCGGAGGAGGCCGAAGCCGTGCATGCCTTCTTGCGCGCGCAGCTTGGCGAGAACGGCGCATCGGTGCCAATCTTGTACGGCGGCAGCCTAAACGGCGATAATGCACCTTCGCTCTTCAGCAAACCCGGTGTTGATGGTGGACTGGTGGGTGGCGCGTCGCTGAAAGCGGAGGTGTTTTCGAGGATGCTCGGTCAATTGCGGAATAGTTCGGGGGAAGATTCATTTCATGTCCATGCTTGAAACCGGCCTTGTAGGCTTGCTCATTGTGATCGCCTTCACACTCGTTGCGATTGTCCTCGTACAGCGCGGCAAAGGCGCTGATATCGGCGCCGCCTTTGGTAGCGGCGCTTCCAATACGGTCTTCGGCAGCTCAGGGTCCTTATCCTTCCTGACCAAAACCACGGCGTGGCTGGCGTTCGCGTTTTTCTTGGTCTCCTTCGGACTCGCCTACACCGCACGGGAGCGCGCGGAGTCTGCGGGCGAAGTCGGCATTCCGCAGGTGACGGAGATGGCAGAGCAATCCGAGGACGGCGGCCAAGATGCCCCGCCGAGTGACGAAGACTACCCAGAAATCCCCGAGTTCGAAGAAATCCCGGAACTACCTCCGGACATGTAGCGCAGGCAGATTCTATGCAACAGGATCACTGAAGGATAAGCCCATGCCTTCAGTGCGAATCCTCATGGATGCTTCGGACACGTTAAACAGTTCGGCCATCGACTGCAGACCCGAACGCCCGTCTCCTCGGAATGTCGCATGGTGTGTGCGAATCTGACTTGTTGGCATCAACAGACTCGCGGCAAATTTGTTTGCTTGGGTCTCTTGTCGCGGCCCTATCTTCGTATTGTGGTACTTGCCTCCCGATTCGCTCCGGTACGCAATTGAGTCGTCGATACCTTCGCCGATCAATGGCCTATGAAGCATGTAGTGTCCAATTTCATGTGCCACTGTGAAGCGTTTTCTAGTGTCCGAATGGCTGTGATTGACAGTGATTGTGTAGGCGCCGTTATGGCATTCGAGCATTCCTGAGATGTTGTCTTCGAGAAATGCCTCGTCTACACCGATACCTAATGATTGTGCCAATGACTCAACATCCACAGGCACCTGGTTCGCGGCATCGCTGACTAATTTAACTTGCTCGGCGAAAGAGATCATGTCGATTTGTCCGAAGTGTGAGTAGGTCCATCTTGGTCTTTGGCGACTTGGTCTCCGGTGGCTTCGTCCGTGCCTGCGCCAAATACCTCAAAATTTGCTTCAAGGATTTTAGGAAACTCATTTTGTAGATAGTCATTGACATAGCGTTCAGTGTTTTCCTCCGCAATTTTCTACGCGGTCTCAGTTGCCTGATCCTTGGCCACCCTCGTGAAATGGGAGAAGCTGTGTATCGCAGCGAGCGCCAGCCCTTAGCGATGATTGCCAACAGCGCCGACCTACACCCACACGAAGAATCCAATTCCGGCCAAGACGCCGAGTATCTGACAGCGGCGCAGCACTTCTTGATCAATGCCGACCAGCGCGGCAATGAACACGCCCCGATGCAGCACACTGCCGCCGATGCTCATCGCACTAAACTGCGCGAGCGCCGAAGAGTTCATCAGAGGAATTGCTCAAGCACCTTCGTGAGCCGCTCTTCGGACACGTTCTCAGATGTCTCGGCGTGACCCAATCCGCGTGTGAGTACGAACCGCAGCCGCCCGGCGCGCGTCTTCTTGTCGCTTTGAAACGCCTCAATCATCGCATCGACGCCAAGTCCCGTTGGTAAGCGCTCCAGAACCGGCAGCCGCTGAATCAAGCGCACGATTCGGTCTCGTGCGCTTGGCGCGAGATAGCCTTCGGCAACCGAGAGTTCTGCTGCCATCACCATGCCAATCGCGACGGCCTCGCCGTGATTCAGTTCGGCATAGTCAGTCAAGGTTTCGAGCGCGTGGGCAAAGGTATGGCCGAAATTGAGAATCTCGCGCACGCCGGACTCGCGCTCGTCCGCCGCCACGACCTCGGCCTTGATCTCGCAGGCGCGCGCGACCGCACGGCCAAGATGCTCAGGATCCCCCGCAAGAAGCGCATCAAGCTGCTGCTCGATGAAGGCGAAAAACTCGGCATCGCGTATCACGCCATACTTGATGACTTCAGCGAGCCCGGCCACCATCTCGCGTTTTGGCAGGGTGGACAGGGTGTCCAAATCGGCGATGACGCCAGACGGCTGATGGAATGCGCCGATGAGATTCTTGCCGAGCGGGTGATTCACGCCCGTCTTGCCGCCGACCGACGAATCAACTTGGGCAAGCAGCGTCGTCGGCACTTGCAGGTAGCGAACGCCTCGCAGCCAAGTCGCGGCGGCGAATCCTGTGAGGTCGCCCACCACGCCGCCGCCGAGGGCGATCAAAGTGGTCGTTCGATCATGGCGCTCTTCAGCGAGCTGATCTGTGATGGCCGCCAAAGATGCAAGTGTCTTTGATTGCTCGCCGACGGCTACTTCGTGCATCGTTGTGCGCACGCCTAGCGCCGAAAGCACCTCCCGAAGCCTGTCCGCATAAAGCGGACCCACGTTCCTGTCGGTGACCACCAATGCCGCTGCCCCTAGGCGCATTGACGAGCGCCAAAACGCCGCATCTTCGATGAAGCTGCTGCCTATGTGGATGTTGTAGGCACGCTCGCCTAGGGGTACGCGGACATGCATCATGCGAGTGCTCCGCATCCGCCGAATCGGAAATTTCGGGCATGGCCTTCGTCATTTGGCAGCCGAGCGCGTAGAAAGCAACAAAAGCCGCGCCCGCGAGCACTGTTCTTCTTATCCACTTCAAGGCCGTTTCCAACTGCTCCAGACACCATGTGACCTATTGCGCCTCGCGAAGCTTCTTTGTCAAGGTGAGTACAGTCTCCTGGGCACGACATGCGGTGGATTCGACGCGAATGTCCGCGACTTGTGAGTACAGAGGGTGGCGGTCGGCCACGAGCTGCGTGACCCGTGCGCCGAGGTCGTGGCCCTCAAGCAGCGGCCGATTGTTGTTGTGCGAAGCGCGGGTGACGATCGTGTCCACATCAGCGATGAGATAGACGACGCGCCCGCGCATGGAGAGCGCCCTTCGATTGGCTTCGCGCAATACGGCGCCGCCGCCGGTCGCAAGCACGATCGAGGGCAGGCGCGTCAACTCGTCAATGACATTCTGCTCGCGATTGCGAAACCCATCTTCGCCTTCGACATCGAAAATCCACGGAATGTCCGCGCCCGAACGCTCCCGGATGACATCGTCCGTGTCATAAAAGGTGTAGCCGAGCGCATCGGCCAGCAGTTTGCCGATGGTCGTTTTGCCGACCGCCATCATGCCGATCAGGAACACACTTTCTTGACTTTGCAGACTCAGCGCCACGCACGCATACCAATCTTCAACCGACTGCGCGGCAGAATACCCTAAATTCACGGCAGTACCTTTGGCGTCAAGAACACAAGCAACTCGCGCCGATCATCCGATGAGATGGTTCTTCTGAAAAGCCTGCCGACAAGCGGTACCGAGCCGAGCACGGGCACGCGGCTGACGATCTTGTTGACATCGTTCTGGTAGACGCCGCCAAGCACAAGCGTTTCGCCCGCATTGACCAGCACTTCGGTTTCGATGGCATTGGTGTTGATGCTTGGGATGCCGCCGTAGGACTGGCCGACCGTGTCTTGATTGACCTTCAGCGCAAGCATGACTTTTTCCTGCGCGGCGATGCGCGGGGTGACCTCCAATGACAGGGTGGCGGATTGGAAGGAAGTTGAAGTCGCGCCGCTGCTCGTTGATTCCTGGTAGGGAATCTGCACGCCGGAACGCACAATGGCCGTTTGCCGGTCGGCTGCAACGACTCGCGGCCGTGCGATGATCTCGGCCTCGCCCGAAGTTTCAAGTGCGGAAATCTCGACGTCAAGACGCGCATTGTTGTTCGCGAAGCCGAGGCCGAACCTCGATACCCCGACCGCTGTTGCGGCGAGATCGACAAGCGGCACCGGCTCGCTGTCTTCGGATTCCGCACGCCGAGAGCCAGTGTGCAGCGTACCGCCATTCACAGACCTTTCTGCCGACCCCAGCCAGGTAACGCCAAGCTGCTCGGAGCCGGTCGCGGTGACAATGACGACACGCGCTTCGATCAGCACCTGCGCGACCGGCACATCGAGCTCGGCAATGCGGCGCGCGTGCTCTTCGAGCGCCTGCCTCGTATCGGTCACAATGAGGCGGTTGGTGCGCTCATCGACGAGGCACTTCGCTTCGCCCTCGATGCGAAGCAGGTCTTTGAGCGCTAACGCCTCGGCGAAACGCAGCGCGAACACCCTGGTCTCAAAGCCTTGCGTGGGTGATTGACTCGCGCTCATCACGATGAGGGTGCCGGATTGCTCGCGAACGACAAGCCCTTGCGACAAGAGAATCGCATCAAAGGCCTCGCGCCATGGCATCTGCTCAAGCTCGAGGGTGAGTTCGCCGCCCACCGAGTCGCCAACAATGAGATTCGCGCCGCCGTACTCGGCTAGAATTTGCAGCGCGGCGCGAAGCTCAATGGATTGGAAGCGAAGCGAAATGGGCGCTTCATCTGCCTCGCTCCATGATCGGGTCTGGAACGCTAGCAGGCAGCAGACGAGTATGAGCGCGCGCATCATTAGAGGATCAACGCAAGGTCAACTCGATGATGCCCTGAGCCGTATCGATCCGCGCGCCGCTCGCCCACACACGCGCCACCAAGCGTCCGTCGTTGAGACGTTCGCCAGCCCGCACGCGCGTCACCGGACCTTGCTCACGCTTGATCAGCGCATGGAATCCTTCCGGCGTCTCCAAGACGCCCACCAATACGATGTCCGCGTGCGCATCAGCAGCCACAGGCATCTCGCCGTCAAGCGCTTTGAATGGATGCTCACGCACGCCTGCGGGGTCAGCCGCGAGCGATCCAAGGCTCGCCAAACCGACCAGCATCCAGCCTAGAAAGCGCGCGATCATCGTGAAGCCTCGTCGATCAAGAGCGGCATGAAGACACTGACGCGCATATCGAGCAACGCATGGTCGGTTTCTCGTGCGTTTGCTTCAAACGCTTGCACAATCACCAGCCACGGCCAGCGAGCGATGGACGCATGAAGATCGCTGATATTGTGATACGTCCCGCCAAGAAGAAGCTCGATCGGCTGCAACTCGATGCGTCCGGCCTGACGCGCATTCCCCACCTCAAGCGCAATCAGCTCGACTTCTCGCGCCAAGCTCAACGTCGAGAAAAGATGCAAGACATCCGGCAACTCGTCTGGCCGAAGATACTGCTGCGAGCCTTCACCAATACTTGACTTCAACGCTTGAACGTGTGCCTGCATTTCTTCAACCTGCCTGCTTTGCTGCTGTAGGCTCTTATGGCGTGCCGCGACCTGCGTGAACTGCTGCTTCGCCATTGCGAGGTCTGTACCTGAATCATCAACAAGCCACGCGATCAGCAGCGAGACGAGCCCGGCGACCGCAAGACTCGCGAGCCCAATGGGTCGCGGCCAGCCTTCCGGGGCCCTCCAGTCGAGCGAAGCAAGCTGCGAGAAATCCACCATCTACCTACCGGGCACTGCAGGCGCTTCAGTCCGCAGCGTCGCCTGAACGCCAAATCGCTTGCCGCTTGCCTCGTCCTTCAAATCAATGAGCCGCGGCGAATCAAGCACCTGCGACGTTTCAAGCCTTCGCAAGTAGGTCGCAAGATCAGGGGATGAGGCCGTGAACCCTTGAATCTCAAGGCTATGGTCTTCAAGCATCAGATGCTGGTAGTGGATTGAGTCTGGCAACAGTCTCGCAAGTTCAGTCCATAGCGAAACAAAGGTCGAACGTTGCCGTTCCAAACGATCAAGCTCAACTTGCCACGCCTGCAACTCTTCAATGTGTCCTGCAAGCAGCGTCTGATCGGCAACGATGTCGGTTGCGGCTTGGTTCGCCTCTGCCAGAATCGAGATGTGCGCGCGTAGTTCATCGACCTGCGCACGTGTGTGCCATGCCAGCATCGCAACGACAGCACCAGGCAGCACGGCGCAAGCCGCAAGCGCAATGAAGTACTTTCGCCGCCGCTTCGCTGCGAGCCGCTGTCGCCACGGCAACAGATTGATGCGAACATCACTCACGCGCCGACCCCTGCAAGCGCGAGGCCGAAGGCCATGATGACGCCATCGCTCGGTACGCGACTCGCCTTTTCCGAATCGGGGTTCGGACGCATTTCGATGATCGCCATGGGCGCATCCACCTCTTGCAGCGCATCCGCGAGGTATTTCGACAGGTTGCTCGGCAACAGCAGCCAACGCGCGATGCGCTCGCCAAGCTGCGCCTTCGCCTGCTCGTGAAGTTGTTCGCACAACGACCGGGTTTCGCTCACACTTAACGACTCGATCGCCTTCGTCGGCTTGTCGGCATCCCAGACTCGCTTCCATCCGTCACTCATCGGCAGACGCACCAGATGCTCGAACGCGCGCCCACGAAACAGCCAGACGCAAAAGCCGTCAAGCGAGGCCGACAGCATCGCGGTCACGTAGCGGTGGTGCGCATCCGGCAGGTCTCGCACCATGTTGCCGTAAGCGCGCTGCAGCGCATGCTCCTGCGGCTCAATCGCGCGGACTTTCAGGCCCGCGTCCGCGAGCAGTTTCTCGCGCTCGGACACAAGCGCCATCGGACAGGCAAACAGCAGCACATCGGCTGTGGCTTCGGATGCGTAGGATACGCCCTGCACCGAGTAGTCGAGGGCAATCTCGGAAATGTCTAGGCCGAGCGCTTCGGTGGCGGCGAGTTGCGCTTGCTCGTGGATATCGGCATCGTCCAAGTCGGCGTTCATCTGCATCGTGCGGCTGAACACCTGATCGGGATCGATATTGGATGTCACCAAGCCGCTGCGCGCATCGAGCTTGTCCACAAGCGCCTTCAAGGCCGCTGCGTGCGACTCGTATTCGACAAGTTCGACGCCGTCGCAACGTTGAATGAGCTCACCGCCTTGCACCAGCACCACGCCCGTGAGCCAATCTTCGCTAAAGTGAACGCCCACGCAGTTGCGTTGCCGGTTGAATAGATGAAACGCCATGAAAATCTCCTCGTATTGTTGGGAGCGATTCGCCCCCTGTGCGAAAATGACATCTCACAGGAAAACGCGAACAGGCGAGTTGCGATATTCTCCATGTCCGTTGTAGGTGATCTCTGAAAGCCATGTGCGCTTTTCGCCCGATCGCATTGTTCGCATCATTCACGGCTTGGATTTCGAGATTGGCGGCCGTGCCTAGCCTGATAACAATCCTGCGCACCGGCGTGTTTCTCGTCCTCGTAGCGATATCTGGGCTATTGATCGGCGGCGCAGGGACCTACCTGTATCTCAGCCCGTCCTTGCCTGACGCCTCGACCTACCGGGATCTGCCGATTCAAACGCCGCTGCGACTCTACGGGGTGGAAGGCTCACTGCTTGCAGAATACGGCGAGCGGCGCGCGATTCCGCTCGATCTTGAAGACATTCCTCCGCTCCTCGTGCGCGCTGTCCTCGACACCGAAGACAAGCGCTTCTACTCGCACAGCGGCGTGGACCTCATTTCGCTCATCGATGACCTCGCCTATCTCTTGTGGAACCGGGAGATCGGTTCGGGCGCGAGCACCATCACCATGCAGCTTGCGCGCAATCTCGCGCTCTCGTTCGAGCGCACGTTCGTGCGCAAACTCAAAGAAATCTTGCTCGCCTTCAAGCTCGAACGCGAACTTGACAAGGACGATATTTTGGAGGCATACCTCAATCTGGTCTCCTTCGGCAAGCGCGCCTACGGCGTACAGGCGGCAGCGCTCGCCTACTACGGCAAAGACGTGAGCGAACTTGAGCTCGCGCAGCTTGCCATGCTCGCTGGCATTCCGCAGTCACCAAACCTCGGCAACCCGGTGAACGGGCCGGAACGGGCACTTCGCAGACGCCACGTTGTGCTGGTGTCCATGTACCGACAGGGCAGCATCACGCGCGAAGAATATGAACAGGCCGACGCCGCGCCCATCACTGCGCGGCTCTATGAACGCGAATTCGACTACTCGTCACCCTATGTCGGCGAATGGGTACGACAGCAGCTCTACGCGCGCTACGGCGATGCCATCTATTCGGACGGCTTTGAAGCCACAACAACCATTGATCCGCGGCAACAATCAGCGGCGGTGAATGCTCTTCGCAACGGCATCTTAAGCTATGATCGACGCCACGGCTACCGCGGCGCCGAGCGACGCATCGATCTTGGCGATGCGCTCGAGATCGATTCGGAAGCGCTGCTTGAAGGCGCGATGAGCTTTGGTCCGCTTGAGCCTGCCATCGTGACGCAGGTCGACGAACGCGAGTTCACGGCGTTTGATCGCTTTGGCGCCGAGCATCTTGTCGATTGGGACGGCATGCGCTGGGCGCGGCCCTATATTAACGAAAGCTATCGCGGCGCGGCGCCAAAAACTGCCGCCGATGTCGTTCAGCGCGGCGATGTCATTCGCCTGCGGACGACGAGCGCGGGCAGCATGGCGCTCTCGCAGATTCCAGATATTCAAGGTGCGCTGGTCGCGCTCGACCCGGCAGATGGCGCAATTCGCGCGCTTGTCGGCGGTTTCAACTTCTATCTCAAGCAATTCAACAACGCCCTGCTCGCCGAGCGTCAGCCAGGCTCAGGCCTCAAGCCGTTTGTCTATTCTGCGGCGCTTGAGTACGGCACGACGCCCGCGTCGATCTTCATTGACGCACCCATCACCCTTGATACCGAAGATGTGTCCGGCGTCTATCGACCACAGAATTACGGCGGTCGATTTCATGGTGAAACGCGCGTTCGTGAAGCGCTCTTCAGATCAATCAACCTCGTCTCCATTCGCTTGCTGCTCGCGACCGGCATCGACCCGACAATGCGCCATCTTGAGCAGTTCGGCTTTGATCTCGCCGATGTTGAGCGCAATACGCAAATCGCCATCGGCGGCGGTCGGCTGTCGGTCTCGCCCCTTGACATGGCCAAGGCCTATGCCGTTTTTGCCAATGGCGGCTTCGCCGTCGAACCTTACGCCATCATCGAGGTGCGGCGAACCAACGGCCGCGTGCTAGAGCGCCCTCAACGCAAACGCGCCTGCGAGGTCTGCAAGTCCGAGTCGGGCGACTACGTGCTGCCAGCGCCACGCGTGCTCGATGAGCGCAATGCGTTCATCATGCGCTCGATGCTTCAGGATGTCATCGGACGCGGTACCGGACGGCGTGCGCTCGCGCTCGGGCGGCGCGACATCGGCGGCAAGACCGGCACCACCAACGAGGCCGATGCGTGGTTCAACGGCTTTCATCCGGGCCTTGTGGGCGTTGTCTGGATGGGGTTCGCCGACAACCGTCCTTTGGGAGACAACGAGACCGGTTCGAGCCTGCCGCTGCCGGTGTGGGTGGAATTTATGCGCGAAGCGTTATCGGAGGTGCCCGAAGCGCCGCTGATTCAGCCTGACGGCGTGGTGTCCGTGCGCATCAATCCGAACACAGGTGCGCCAGCAGCACCGGACGATTCAGAGGCCGTGTTCGAATACTTCTTTGAAGAGAATTCGCCGCGCGTTCAACGCACGGCGCAAGGGCGCGACTCGGAGGCTGCCGAAGATGTGCTGTAAGGACTCTGCAAGGACTCACACCATTGATGCGGCCTTGAAGAGCGCCCTACCCTTGTTCATCGACTCTTCCCATTCCTTTTCCGGCACTGAATCAACGACGATGCCGCCGCCTGCTTGAATGTGCATGACGCCATCCTTGATGAGCGCAGTGCGGATGGCGATCGCCGTATCCAAGTTGCCGCCGAACGCCACATAGCCGACGGCGCCGCCGTAGATCCCACGCTTGACAGGTTCGAGCTCGTCGATGATCTGCATGGCACGGAACTTCGGCGCGCCGGACAGGGTGCCGACGGGCAGGCACACTTGCAATACGTCCATCGCGGTCTTGCCTTCAAGCAAGCGACCGCGCACCTCGCTTGAAATGTGCATGACGTGCGAATAGCGCTCAATGACAAATTCTTCGGTCACGCGCACGCTGCCGGTCTCCGAGACGCGCCCGACATCATTGCGATGCAAGTCGATGAGCATCAGATGCTCGGCGAGTTCCTTCGGGTCGGACAGTAGCTGCCGCTCAAGTTCGAGGTCTTCGGCTTCGCTGCTGCCGCGCCGAATGGTGCCCGCGAGCGGGCGGCTGACGATTTCTCCATCTTCGACGCGCACCATGATTTCGGGTGACGAGCTGACGATTTGGAACTCGCCGAACTCCATGAAGAACATGTACGGCGACGGATTGAGGCGCCTGACGGCGCGATAGAGATTCATTGGATCGGCGGTGAACGGCGCGGACATCCGCTGTCCGATCACGACTTGCATGGCATCGCCGGCGCGCTCATATTCGCAAATGCGCTCCACCGCGCGCATGAAGCCCTCTCTGCCCCAGCCCGACACGAAGTCGGCTTCGCGAGTCTCGCGCGCAGTACCAAACGCAAGCGGCGGCACCGGTCGATCAAGGCCACCCGCGATCTCTACCAATCGCGCTTTGGCTTTCTCACGGCAATGCGGATCATTGAGGTCAGCAAGGACGATGATATGTACGCTGCCAGTGAGCGCATCGAACACCACCACTTCAGTGGACACCATGAGCACGATGTCGGGCAGGCCGATAGGGTCAGGCGGCGCTTTGCCTGCGAGCTTCGGCTCAAGATAGCGAACGGTGTCGTAGCCGAAGTAGCCGACGAGTCCGCCGTAGAACCTTGGCAAGTCCGGCAGCTTGGGAATGCGATAGGCCTGCTGGTAGCCGTGCACGAACGCGAGCGGGTCGGCGTGGGTCGAGCGCTCCACCACTTCGCCGTCGGTTTCGAGCACCACTTCATGGCCACTGACACGAATCACTGTGCGGCAAGGCAGGCCAATAAAGGAGTAGCGCCCCCAGCGCTCTCCGCCGTGCGCGGATTCGAGCAAATACGAGTATCGGCCGCGCGCAAGCTTCAGATACGCCGAAAGAGGCGTGTCCAAATCTGCCAGCCGCTCAAGGCTGACTGGCACGTGTGTGTAACCCTGCGCCCGGTAGTCTGCAAAATCGCTCACAGGAGTTCTCTGAAATTTGAAATCAACCGGTCGGCGCCAAGCGCTTCCGGGGCGATGTCACCGCTGTAGCCATAGTTGACGCAGACAATTCGGCAGCCAGCCGCGCGCGCGGCCGCGACATCAGTCGCCGAATCGCCGACAAAGAGGGCCTCCGCCAGTCGCACGCCCATGCGTTCGCACACGTGCAGAATGGGCAAGGGGTGCGGCTTTTTTTCTGGCAGGCTGTCGAATCCTATGAGGAACTCGAAGAAGTCCCTCATATGAAGCGCGCGCAGAAGTTTCTCGGACAAGCCTTCAAGCTTGTTCGTGATCACCGCGAGCGGCATGTGGTTTGTGCGAAGGCGAGTCAAGGTTTCAACAACACCGTCGTATGGCTTGCTCAACCGCGCGACGCCCGCTTCATAGGCGACGAGGAACCGCTGGTACATGGCGTCAATCCGCTCTTTCGGCACATCCGATGCGCCCTGCGCTTTGACAACGCGCTCAAGCAACATGCGCCCGCCGCGGCCCACAAAGCGGCGTGTGAGCGCCAAGTCAACAGGGTCGTGACCGAACGCGCTGAGCGCATCATTGGCCGCGGCGTGTATGTCGGGCGCCGTGTCGATCAACGTTCCGTCAAGGTCGAAGAGAAAGGCTTTTGTCTCAGGCAAGCGCATGGCGCATGGCGTCAATCGCCGCTTGATAGTCAGGCGCGCCAAAAATCGCGGAACCTGCGACAAACGTATCGGCCCCAGCGTCGCGGGCTGACGCAATCGTTGTAGGACCTATGCCCCCATCGATCTCAAGGCGAATATCGAAGCGCGCAGCATCGATTTTCGTGCGTACCTCGCTCAATGTCTTGAGCGATGAGGACAAGAACGCCTGCGCCGGAAAACCCGGATTCACCGACATGACCAGCACCATGTCAAGAAGATGCAGCACCGGATCGAGGCAATGACTCGGCGTGCCGGGATTGAGCACGAGTCCGCACTTGACGCCGAGTTCGCGCGCAAGGCTCAGCGATCGATGCACGTGCTGCGTCGCTTCGGGATGAAAAGTGATGTAGTCCGCGCCCGCATCGGCAAACAGACGAATCAGCTCATCGACCGGCGAAACCATCAGGTGCACATCGACCGGCAGCGTAATACCATGCCGCTTCAGCGACCTCAGCACCAAAGGGCCAATCGTGAGGTTGGGCACGTAATGCATGTCCATGACATCAAAGTGAATCATGTCCGCGCCCGCGCGCGCCACCGCATCGACCTCCGCCCCAAGCTGGGCGAAGTCCGCGGATAGAATTGACGGCGCGATCCAAGGGTCTTTCATGGGGCAAGCATTCTACACGCCGGATGTGGACGACTCCTTCAGGCACTGGGTGGAGCGCGAGGCACTCGTCGCGCTCAAGGCGGATGCGGTGACATGGACTGCGCTGCCGGTCGAAGCGAGTTTTCGGCGGTTTTTTCGCGTGTCCACAGGCAGCGGCAGCCTTGTCGCCATGCAGGCGCCGACCGACCGTGAAGACACGACACAGTTCGTGCGCATCGGCGAACTGTTCAAGCGGCATGAGATCGGCGTTCCGGTCATTCACGCGGCGGACACGCAGCGCGGATTCGCGCTGATGGAGGACTTGGGAGAGGACACCTTGGAGCGCGCCTATGCGCGCGGGGACAGCGAGCGTTCGCTCACGCTCGCACTCGGCACAATTGCGCGCATTCAAGGCGTGCAAGATGCCCAAGGCGTCATTCCCGACTACACGGCAGAGCGCCTTCGCATGGAACTCGGGATTTTCTCCGAGTGGTTTCTCGGCGGACTGCTCGGCATCGACGCGCCACCATGGTATCGCCAGATGGCTGAACATCTCGTGAACAGCGCGCTCGAACAACCCAAGTGCCCGATGCATCGAGACTTCCATTGCCGCAACCTGCTGATCACCCCCGCTGGCGCCCTTGGCGTGGTGGATTTTCAAGATGCGCTGCATGGCCCTGTCACCTACGACCTCGCCTCGCTGCTCGGCGACTGCTATCACGAGTTTGAAGGGACCGAGATCGACGCCGCGCTACAAAGCTACCACCGCACGGCACAACAGCTCGACATCCCGGGCATTCCCGATTGGCATCAGTTTCGCCGATGCTTCGACCTGATGGTGATGCAACGACAACTGAAAGCCGTCGGCATCTTCGCCCGCCTGTGGCTGCGCGACGGCAGACGCAGTCACATCGTATCGATTGCGCCGGTGCTTGTTCGGCTCGCCGCATTGAGCCGAAACTATGCGGCGACTTCACAGCTCGCACGATCAATTCAGGAGCACTGGCTGTCAGCGGCGACTGCGAGGATAGCGCGGTTGGTTGAATGAACGAAGATGCCAAGGTCGAAGAGTCGTGAAGGGTGCGGCCCGCGAATGCTTGGCTCCTTCCCAACCCAACTACCCGTGCCTGCGTGCGCTCAAGACCATGGATTCAATACGTTGACATCCGCTTTGTCGAAATCTTTGGTGTTTCGTGTGACCAGCGTCAATCCATGAACAATGGCGGTCGCGGCGATCATTGCATCTCTGACAGGGCGCGGATTTGGCACATGCAGCCGGGCGCTTGTTCTTGCCACCCGTAGGTCCACCGGCAAAATCCGGCCTGCAAACGCGGTCAGCACTTGGTCATTTAACCAACCATTCAGAATTTGGCCTTGCGAACTATCATAACGAGAGATTCCGAGCACGCCGATCTCCAATTCCTCAATTGTAATGACCGACACATAGAGGTCTTCCAACTTCTTCGAGGCCGACCATCGAGCCACAGACTCATTGCCTTTCCCAATGTGGACTGTGCGCAATTCCGAGACGACATTGGTGTCAAGCAAGTACATCAACTTAAGTTTGGTGTTCGGGGTAGGTCGGTGCGTGGCGGAATGGTCAGGTCGAGATCATCTGTCGTGTCCAGAGCGAGCAGCTCGACAATGTTCCTTTGCGTTCCTGAAAGTTGTTGATACGCTTCAACACTCAGTAGGACATGCCGAGTCTGTCCTCGGTCCGTGATCATGACCGGGCCGCTCATCGCCGCTCGCTTTGCTCGGCTCGTGTCGCGGTTGAATTCGCGACTTGTCATTGTCGTGAAGCCCATTGAACGTTTCCAAAGACGGTAGGTAGAAACGTTACTACACTTCTTGATAGAGGTGCAATGAGGGATCGAACCTTGGATGGTTTCGTCTTGCTCGTCGCGGTAACGATCCGTACCGGCAATATAAGGCGGGATTCAGTCGCGTTGCCAACCGGCCTGTTGAGCGTGCTCGCGAACAAGCGCGACTCTGCTCGCTTCGGTCTTTCGGGCGACCGATTCACTTAGTAAGGAGCGCACTGTGTTGACACATGCAAGCCCTTGTTCTGACTCCCAGCATTGATTCGCCCCCTCTGCACAATCAGGAAAACTCGATTTGCTTAGCATGGCAGTGAATCGTTGCACGATCTCATCCATGCGTTCGGGCGATACTTGTTTGTCTGGCAAACACGCAAGCAGAACTGATTGCAACCCGAAGGTATCCGGGTCATGTCCATGATGTTGAAAGGTGCGAAACACAACATCGTCCGCTTCTTGTACGAGATCATCATTGAGCCCAAATTCGCTTCTGAGCCATTGGTTCGTTGGTTCTCGCCGAATCGATATTCGGTTCTTGGAGGCGAGTACCCGGTGCTGTGTCACCAAGGCTTCAGCGATGACAAGCCTGTCTCCACGATGGTTGTTTCGAGAAGGCCCGCGAAAGCAGCGAGACGGGATACGAAATGCAATGTCTCTCACGCGCCCCTCGTCTTGCTCGGTCATTGAGACCTGTTTCAATGCGCACGGATGCGCGCTTGAAAATTGCGCATGGTCAATCTTACTGTTCACCCATGCATATGTTGCCGTCGCAACAGAAGAAGCAATCTTGTTCTTCTGCTCATATGAGTACGTGATACCTTTGCGGCGTTCTTGTCCACTTAGGACGGATATCCAGTGGTCTTCTTCATTGTCTGCCATGACGTGATAGAGTTCTTTGGCGACACGAGGGAGGACTGGCACGGGGGCACCAAGTAGCTCCCATGCTGCCATGATGAATCGACGATCAAAAGGGCGACAAAGAACGCTTGTGTCGAACGTAATGCTTCTGAAATCCATCACATTCACACACGCGCAACATCAGCCCAAGTTTGTGCGTTCTTGAGCCGTTCACGGCCTCGCTTTGTCGCAGATAATCTCGACACTTTTGCAGTGAGCGATTCTTTTTGGGGTAGGAACGGTTCGTATTCCCCAGATTCGACAATACTTGCAAGCTGTCTCGCGACGGTTTCACCTGTCACTTGCGAGACTTCCGCAATGAGCATGTCAATGCGGTCTTCTTCTGTTTTTCTCGCAAGCGACATGAAAGAACTCTAGATAGGTTGATGTGCATTATAGACATGCCTAATGCGACCGAACCGGTTAAGACTAAGCGACAAGTCCTACAAAAGAAGGTGCAGCAACGAGGGATCGCTATGCGGCCACTTCACAGCTTGCACAGTCGATTCAGGACAACTGGCTGCCAGCGGCGATTGCCAAGACGGCGCGATTGGTTGAATGAACGAAGATGCCAAGGTCGAAGAGTCGCCGTGAGGTGCTCCCCATTCTTTGAACAGTTCGAGGGCGCACCGACACGCCGAACGCCTGCATTCGGGCATCCGGAACTGTGGGAGCGTTGGCAGGACAGAGAATGCATGATCTTCAAGAAAGGTGTAGTATCGCCACCCCGCTTTGAAACATCACGACAAATGGAAGTGCCGCGCAAGGCAAAAGCATGGGCTCTCTCTCGCGAACGGCGTCGGCTGCCATTCGTGGCAAGTGGTACTACCCCCCCCCCCCCCGCCAATTATTGGGCGGTTAATTAAAAACAAGCCGCAGGATCAGCGACCCCCTCCCCCTGAAATCCGGCGTGTCCGTCGCTCGCTGAGAGCGGCAACCTCCTCTTCAACAATTCGTGCCCGATGCACGACCGCGCCCGCTGCCGCCGAGCGCATTGGCAGCTCGGCGATGCCCGCTTTCAACCTGCCGGCGAAACGCCCGGCGGAACAGTTTCCCCATCTTCCCATAAGGAGCAAGTCATGAAGACACTCATTCTCGTGGCAGTGGCCGCACTCGTAACCGGCATCGCACCGCTGCAAGCGACACCGCTTCACGAAGCGGCAAGAAACGGCGATGCGGAAGCCGTGCAGATGCTGATTGATTCGGGCGCGAACGTGAGTGCCACCCACCTTGATGGTCATATGCCGCTTCATGCAGCGGCATCCAATGACCATGCGGCTATTGCGCAAGCGCTGATCGCCGCGGGTGCCAACGTCAACGCCATAGACACCCGCGGCTTCACGCCGCTTCGCACTGCGGTGAGCAATGGCCACGTGGACATGGCGCACGCGCTGGTGGCCGCGGGCGCGGTTGCATCCACATCCGGGCGCATCGACTTGGACGAACTGCTTTTGCTGACGGTGCTGACGGGCAATGCGGAGGCGGTGCGGAGGCTGATCGAAAGGGGCGCGGATGTGAACACGGCAACGCGCACGGGCGACACGCCGCTTCACTTCGCGGCGGATAGGCACATGGCGCAGGTGCTGATTGATTCGGGCGCCGACGCTGGCGCGACGAACGACAAGGGCGAAACGCCGCTCCACCATGCGGCAGGCGCGGGCGTGGCGCGGGCGCTGATCCGCGCGGGCGCGGACTCGAGCACGAGGAGCTATGACGGCGACACGCCGCTTCACCGTGCCGGGCTCACGGGCGTGGCGAATTTGCTCATCAGAACTGGCGCGGACGTGAGCGCGAGGAACAATGACGGTGAAATGCCGCTTCACACTGCGGCAAGTCGAGGCGATACGGATGTGGCGGCGGTGCTGATCGAGGCGGGCGCGGACGCGAGCGCGAGGAACAGTTCCGATGGCACGCCGCTTCATACGGCGGCATGGGGAGGCGATGCGGATGTGGCGGCGGTGCTGATCGAGGCGGGCGCGGACGTGAACGCCAAGGCTGCCTCGCCCTTCGCCTGGGCCGATGGCAGAACGCCGCTTCACTTTGCGGCGCGTGGGGGGTGTACTGCGGATCAGAGTGCGTGTGAGAGTGAGATGCGCGGGGGAGACTATGTGGAAGTGGCGCGGGTGCTGATCGAGGCGGGCGCGGACGTGAACGCCGAAACCCGCAGGGGCGACAGGCCGCTTCACCATGCGCGACATGCGGCGGTGGCGCGGGTGCTGATCGAGAAGGGCGCGGACGTGAACGTGAACAACGGCGCGGACACGCCGCTTCACCACGCGGCATGGCAAGGTGATGCGGATGTGGCGCGCGTGCTGCTCGCCGCAGGCGTGGACATGAGCGCCGTGAATGGCAATGGCAACCCGGCGTTTGTTGTTGCGGCATGGAACGGCCATGCAGATGTGGTGCGCGAGTTGATCGCTGCGGGCGCGGACGTTGATGCTAGGAATAGGAACGGCCACGACCGCACGGCGCTTGAATGGGTGCAGAGGCAAGGCCATGCGGACGTGGTGAAGGTGCTGATCGATGCGGGCGCGGACACCGCGGACACCTACATCGACTGGGACCGACTGCTGTTCTCTGCGGAATCCGCGGGCGTGGCGCAGTTTCTGATCGATCAGGGCGCGAATGTGAACGCCATCCATGATCCCGCATCGTTCGAAACGCCGCTTCACCGTGTGGAAAATGCGGCCGTGGCGCGTGTTCTGATCGAAAAGGGTGCGTTCGTGAACGCGGCGAACAACAATGGCCAAACGCCGCTTCACGCTGCCAAAAGTTCGGAAGTGGCGAGGTTGCTGATCGAGAAAGGCGCGGACGTGAACACTTTTGACATCAGCGGCAACACGCCGCTTCACTATGCGACAGAGCGAGACGATGCGGATTTGGCGCGGGTGTTGATCAAAGCGGGCGCGGACGTGAGCGCCGGGAACGGCGATTTTGGCAACACGCCGATTCACATTGCGGGATGGGTAGGCGCTGCGGAAACGGCGCGGGTGCTGATCGAGGCGGGCGCGGATGTGGATACCAAGCGAGACGATGGCGCCACGCCGCTGATCGCTGCGTCAAGCCAAGGCCATGCGGACGTGGTGAAGGTGCTGATCGAGGCGGGCGCCACCGCGGGCACCTACATCGACTGGGACCGGCTGCTTTTCTCTGCGGAATCCGCGGGCGTGGCGCGGTTTCTGATCGAACTGGGCGCGGACGTGAACGCCATCGCTCATCCCGCATCGCGCGACACGCCGCTTCACCTTGTGGAAAATGCGGCCGTGGCGCGTGTTCTGATCTACAAAGGCGCGGACCTGAGCGCTGAGAACACATGGGGCAACACGCCGCTTCACAATGCGCGAAATGCGTCAGTGGCGCATGCGCTGATCGACGAAGGGGCGGATGTGAGCGATGACAATAAGAACAGCGGCGGCGGCACGCCGCTTCACGCGGCGGCATGGGAAGGCTATGACGATGTTGCGCGAACGCTGATTGATGCGGACATGGACGTGAACGCGGTGACTAACGATGGCCGCATGCCGCTTCACAATGCGGCGGATCGGGGCCATGCGAACGTGGCGCGGGTACTGATTGATGCGGGCGCGAACCTGAGCGCGTTGAACGGCAACGGCAAAACGGCGCTTTTCATTGCGATAGAGAAAGAACATGTGGACGTGGCGAGCGTGCTGATCGAGAAGGGGGCGGCCATCGAAAGTATGGCACTACAGGCCGACATCAACTTCTGGACTCAACTTCTTTTCCGTACTGAAAGAGCGGATTTAGCGGAGGTGCTGATCAATGCGGGCGCGAATAAGGAGGCCAGGAACGTGAATAACCTCACGCCGCTTCACGTTGCGGCATACAGAGGCCGTGAGAACGTGGCGCTGAAGCTGATCGAACTGGGCGCGGACGTGAAAGCCAAGAGCAACGGCGACCTCACGCCGCTTCACTGGGCGACAAATGCGCGCATAGCGCGGGCGCTGATCGACATTGTGCCTGAGGCCGAGCGCACGGCGTTCGTGGAGGCCAAGGACGAACACGGCAGAGCGCCGCTTTACCACGCGGCATTGCGAGGCGATAAGGGCGTGGTGGACGTGCTGATCGAAAAGGGCGCGGACGTGAACGCGAGGAATAACTCCGAAAACACGCCGCTCACCGCCGCAGCAGTCAATGGCCGTACGGAGGTGGCGCGTGCGCTGATCGCCGCGGGCGCGGACGTGAACGCCAAAGGCCAGGAGAACTTGCCTCCGGCTTACTGGGCGGTCGTCAATGGCCGTAACGAGACGCTGAGCGTACTGATCGAGAAAGGTGCGGTCGTGGATGTTACAGGCTGGGTGCATGGCGCGATATGGCGAGGCCATGCACGCGTGCTGAGCAGCCTGATCGGTCGTATCGGTAACATCAACAACAATTACATACAGAGCGGCACGCTGCCTAACTATCGGGGCGGCACGCTGCTTCACTATGCGGCTCGAGCACGCACGCCTTCAGCGGAGGTGGTGCGCGTGTTGATCGGCGCGCGCGCGAACGTGAACGCCATGGACAGTCAAGGCTTCACGCCGCTTCACTGGGTTGCAAGATATCCTACCAACAGGATTGAGATAGCACGGGTGCTGATCGAAGCTGGAGCGGATGTGAACGCTAGGACCCCTCATGGACAATATACGCCGCTTAAGTTGGCAAGATTGGCAGTATCAGGAGAACGCAGAGACAGTGTAGATATGCTGCTGCTGCTAATAGACAAAGGCGCGAGGTAATAACGCCAAACCAGCGAGCGCATTAGGAGGGGCATCCACCGATGCCCTTTCTTTTGCCAGAGAAAAAGCACCTACATTCAACCGTGAAGTGCAACGCCTGGTGGAACAGTTTCCCATCTTCCTATAAGGATTAAGCCCATGAAGACACTCATTCTCGCGGCATTGGCCGCATTCGCCATCGGCGGCGCGCCGCTGCAAGCGCAAGTGCCGAACAGCATCGATCTGGTGTTCGGCAACACCCAAGGCAGCGACCTGACGCAGCTTGAGGCCGGTCTCACCTACCAGTGCATCAAAGACCACATTCAATGCAAGCGCACCATGCCGGTCGCATCGGTCTACAACACGGTTGCCCATGCCGCGGAGATCGCGCAGTGCTGCGACCTGCTGGAGGCGTGCTGGCATCTGACATGGGAGATCAGCATCGACACCGAGGACGGCGGCTTGCTTGACGACGGCACCGCCAACGGCACGAATCCGCAGGGCATGACCACGCGCAACAATATCGGGCTGCTCGGGTACGGCGCGAGGGAATGCCCGACGCGCCTGAGCCTGAGCGGCGAAGCGCCGGGGCGCGGCATTGGAACAGGGACCACTACCGATCAAGAAACGACGCGGGCGGCGAAGGTGGACGCTTTGAAGCGGCATCACGAGGCCATGCAGTGAGGAAGCTGGCCACACTCGCTCTGACAGCGAGCCTTTCGCTGGCTGCGCCTCTGCAAGCCCATTGGGGGCATGGCGGCAGTCACGGCGGGGATGAGGAAGGCGAAGAAGGCCATGCGGGATGGGGGCATGGCGGTGCTCCGCAGGGCACTGGCGGATGGGGATCCGGCGGTGGTCTACAGGGCAAGACCGGATGGATCCTTCCCATCGACAGCGAGGCGGGTTTCGTCGAAATCATCAACGACAGGCTGCTTGTGTGGCGCGTTGATACCGACCTGAGAAAGCCCGCTCGTTTTATGGAAAGTGCTATTTACCTGATCGGAAGGTACTTTCCACGCGGCGCATTCGACTTTGTTGTGTTCTTCATACCTTGGTTTGAAAACCATTCTTGGGCGGCTGGGCAGTACTACGGAAACGCCACTATGCATGCCGAGAATGGTTCGGAAGAGGAAGACCTGGTTGGGCAGGTTTCTGTGACGTGGTCGGATGCAGGCTCGGTACTTTCTAAATCCGACACGCTGAACCACGAACTCCTGCACAAGTGGGCGGCTAAAGGCGTGCCGAGTGGATGCGTCGGCTCGGACGGGTGGCATTGGGGGTTCGCCAGTGCGAACGGGGTGCTTGGCGGCTACGACAAGAACACGCTCGAGGACATGGGCGACGGCGTGTATATGATGGATAGATTCAGCACTTTGTGGGGCATGGAGATTCGCCTGCGATTTTCTCCAATCGAACTGTATTCAATGGGACTCGCCACCGCCGACGAAGTGCCCGACCTGCAATGTCTAGTCAACGCTCGCTGGCACGAGGATCGCTGCTATCAAGACGACGAGCACAACTGGAAGTGCAAGGTTCGAGCAGACGGCGTCAGCAACCACACAGCCGAGCAATACCTGCAATCCGTATCCCAGGATCCCAGTACTCACACTCACGCTGCGCAGACAGAGCGCAAGAATAAATTCAGGGTGCTGGGCATCGCACCCGTGTTCATGTCGGGCCCTAACTTCAACGATGTGCAGATCAAGAGTATCGCACGGATGCTGGAAAGATACGAGGACCCGGTGACGCAAAACTTCGTTGACGACGGCTTCATATCGTTCTACGAGGCCACAGGCGGACGCGCCACCGTGAAGACCGGCATCGAGGATGTTTTCATGGATTCCGGCGAGGAGAGACATTGTTCGGATCTTGAACTATGCCCAACAGTTCCATTGATCGGCGCAGCAGTAAACGGCGATGTGGACTTGGCGCGTGTGCTGATCGAAAGGGGCGCGGACTTGGAAGCCAAGGACAGCAAAGGGCAAACGGCGCTTTGGTGGGCGGTAGGCTTTTCGCCTGACATGGCGCGTGTGCTAATCGAAGCGGGTGCGGACGTGAACACCAAGAACAACACTGGCTGGACGCCGCTTCACCGTGTGTGGTGGGTTCCAGACTTAGCGCGCGCACTGATCGAGGCAGGTGCGGACCTAGAAGCCAAGGAAAACAGCGGATGGACGCCGCTTCACTGGGTGGCATTTCAAAACGGTGCGGATGTTGCACGGGTGCTGATCGCGGCGGGCGCGGACGTAAACGCCAAGAACAACACTGGCCGGACGCCGCTTCACCAAGCGGCATGGACTGGGGCGCTCAACGCGGCGCGGGTGCTGATCGCGGCGGGCGCGGACGTGAACGCCAAGGACAACTCTGGCGAGACGCCGCTTGACTTGGCGGTGGTCGAAGGAGCCCATAGCGAAGTAGCGCAGCTGCTGCGAGATGCGGGCGCGGAAGAATCGGAGGAATAGTGTGTGAGCGCAATAAATGTCGAGCGAAGCAACAGCATTGGCTCTCTCGCAAACGGCGTTGGTTGCCATTTGTGGCAAGCGCCCCCTCCTTCAGTTATTGGGCACCTACATTCCCTGCATTCAACCGTGAAGTGCAACGCTCGGTGAAACAGTCTCGCGCCATCTCCCCACAAGGACCACTCCCATGAAGGCACTCATTCTCACGGCATTGGCTGTGTTCGCGATCAGCATCTCGCCGCTTCACGCGACACCACTACAC
Source organism: Gammaproteobacteria bacterium (assembly GCA_026709225.1). Classification (GTDB taxonomy): domain Bacteria; phylum Pseudomonadota; class Gammaproteobacteria; order Pseudomonadales; family Azotimanducaceae; genus Azotimanducus; species Azotimanducus chitobiosivorans. The sequence goes on from JAPOTJ010000041.1 coordinate 99,824, forward strand.
GATGCAGCGAGCGCTGGCAAAGCGGACGCCGTGCGGATGCTAATTGACGAAGGTGCGAATGTGAACGCCGCAACCGTCGGCAGCCATACGCCGCTTCACACGGCGGCATCGCAAGGCCATGCGGACGTGGACGCCAAGGACGCTGGTGGCAAAACGCCACTTGACCGTGCGGAAGAACGCGGCCACGAGGACGTTGCGGACCTGCTTCGCGAGGCGGGCGAGGAGGCGCCAGAGGAATAGCGCCGCAAAGGCAGCTAGCGTATTGGAAAGGCGTCTACGGACTCCCTTTCTTTTTGCTTGGGCAACGCCGCTTCAGCAGAAGTACTGGAGTTGGGACGGGCATTTCACGCTGAGAAAAGGCAAGCGAATCAATATGCTGTGTGCTTCACAGTCCGTGCGATTGATGCACAATGAAGGGAAAAACCATTGAGAAGATCCGGACGATGAGTAGTGACCAACACTTGACGGCACGCATACTCCTCCTTGATCACGTCTGCCACCAGCAGCAGGCTTTGGAGCAGCCCAACTCAGGCTCGTCAACGGCGACCAAAGCTGGCGGCACCGGAAATCGGTGGGAGTGGCTCCTTATATGTGACTGCGATTGCACATAGCCCTCGGCTGCGGTGCGTTGTTCCGTTTACGCCAGCCGCTTCGCTTGCTCATCGTCGTAGGCTTCTACCGCTCGCCACATGTCGCGGCCAACGATGCATGCGCCTAAGTCAGCCCAAGTTCTGTGAGCGCGTCGCGCCAATGGACGCAAAGGACATCGTCGAGACGCACGCGCGTCGCATCTCGGCTTATGCAGAGGGCGAGTGGGTTCGCGAAATCTTTGGCGAAACGGGCGGTGCTGCGAACATCTCGCGCCACCACGCGCTGCGTCGACTTGACTTCAATGAGCACTTCAGGCGCTCCCGGGCGTTCGATGACCAGATCGATTTCCGCGCCAGCTGCCGTCCGCAAGTAGGAAAGGCGCCAGTCTGGGAACTTGTAGCTTGACAGGTGGGCGATCTGGGTGACGATGAAATGCTCGAATGCACGGTCATATTCGTAGGTGCCTTCAGTGATCGGAATTGGCAGGGTTCGAGCCAACGCATATTTGATGCCCAAGTCGGAAAATAACGAATTACGTAGCAAAATCGGCAGTCATTCACTGGAGATTCAAGTAAAATAGGCTGCATGAACCAACAAGATATCGCAGAACAACCATGGCGGAAGTTGCTGCTCACGCCAGAAGAAGAAGCACAACGAATCGCCGACCGCTATTTCATCGACCCTGAAACCGACGAACTAGTGGGGGAAAAACCCCAATTCATTGTTGTCGCCAAGAAACACGGCATCGAGTGGAACCCTCGTGTTGACCCATATGAATATGCGAACGAGCTGCACGACGTAATGATGGCGGAAAAATCGAACGATCTAGGGCGGTAATGTTTGCCGTCGACACAAACCTTATGATGTTTTCAGGGACTCGCCGTTTGTTCTTGGGTATTGCAATGGCCGTTGGGCGGCCCCTTGCTGTATTGCCGCAAGTGAACCGTGAAATCGACGATCATCAAAACCTCGCGAAAGCAGAAACTTTCCGATTACGAAATCGCTTGCGCCAGCAAGATGTTCACATACCACGTGACTCAAAGGCACACGTCAATTTGTTGCAAGCGCCAGCGGTCACATGGTTTCGTACACGGTTCCTCAATCATCCATCTGTTGTTTTGATGCATGTCGAACCCGAAGATGTCGAGTCTCTCGCAGACGTGCTCCCGGACGAAGCCTTTGTTGGTCTTGATACGCAAGGCGACCGGCGATTGATTGCTGAGAGCATCATTCTTGATATCCCATTGTTGGGTTCGAAGGACACAAATACGGTGATCCATGAAACCTTAAACAGATGGGGAGCAGCGAAGGGCTATAACAACAAACTCATCCATCTTCCAAGCGAAACGGTCTTTGAACTATGCGACCGAGATATACAAACGGCATGTGAGTGGGTCATCGCTTTTACCATGAATGATCTCGAAATCCCGAAACACAACCTTGAATCCGCATTTTTACAGACACTTGAAGTTGTGCGAACAATGGGCCTCGACGAAGGACGACATCAGGGGTTCGACACGCTCGTTGCACAATGCAAGAGTTATTTGAACCGGTGTGTGAACTTTTCTCGTGATGTACAGGCGGCACTCGATCATTACGGGGATATCCGAACGCAAGTTCGCACTATCGAATTTGAACTCACCAATCTGGTGAACGACTGTTATCAGCAACTCGACGGCGCGAGCATTCAACGGGCCTTTAATGGACCACGACGCGAACCCGCACAGACGGGGCTAAGCGGATAAACGGATGGTCGAAAAAAGTAGGACTTACATACTCAACTCCACCTTATCCAAATCCCACAAATCAAGCAAAATAGAGTGTGTGAAGCACACCCATCGTTCAACCCGTTACCCCCCTGCTTACCGCACCCGCACGAAGCATCAGCGGTCGATGCAAGTGACCGGCGCGACCGGACGTGGCAGCGAGGTTGCCCGGCCTGTGAAGCGTCAAGTATAGGTGAAATCAGTTTTGCTGATTTTGTTAGGGCATGTTCACACTATGCCCTAGTGTCCTGTCCCATAAATAAGTGTGATTCAGAGTGGGCACAATCGCCGACGGCAAGGCGCAGTCCGCAGGGAATATCGGGCATATTGCCAAGGGCTGCAACGCAGCCGTCGGCGATTGTGCCCACTCCCGAAGGGCGCGCAGGAGAAGGGCTGTGGCCGCGT
>JAPOTJ010000052.1 GCA_026709225.1 Gammaproteobacteria bacterium
ATCTGGGCGCTTGTGGGTGCGCTGATCCGGCATTATTAGTTTGATGGAGTACTAGGCGCCATACGCAATCGTCCATTCATAGGTTTGTTCCCGATCGCAGTTAGACAATTCTTGTAGCGTCTCATCCGGCACATACAACAGATGCCGGTTTCGCCCGAACGTGCTCGTCACCCAAGCATTGATTGGCTCATGGCGAATTGTCCCGAGGTTGTTTGTGCTGAGCAACGTTACATCGAACGTGATGGCCTGTCCAATGATCAATGGGTCGACTTCGGCCAGCTGGTCATTTCGTCGAATCGAGCCTGCGGGCAGATTGCGTGCAATTCGCCGGGCCGCCCACGCTTGGTCAAGGGTTTCCTCAAGAGGCACGAAAGCACCCTCCTCACGCGCCATTTCACCCTTAAACCAAGTTCTTGCGCCTTCAGCTGCCGAATCGACTATCCGCTGTTTATCTGCATCGGTGGGCATAGTGTGAACGCGCCCCAACTCGCTTTCCCAACGACTCTCCGCAATGAGGCCAACCCGCGATAGCGTTTGAGCATAGACCTCTGGCACCTCCACCAGAGATGTCCCAGTCTCGAGCGCCACACCATGGAGCAGCCGCCTGCTACTTGAGTAGGCAAGCAGATTGGTGTCAAGCGCGGGCGTTGCGGTTCCGTCGGGTAGGTCGGCTCAGAGGCGATTGCTCATAGTCGGAAAGAACTTGTGATGGCGGAGCCTGACATAGACTTTTCTTGCGAGCTGTTCCGCCTCCACCTGACCAACAACCGACGCGACGGCGCGTATTGTCATCTCTTCGAGTCGCGACTCCGACGCATTGACTTGGCCTCGGTTATTTTTCATGGATTCCGTCAGCAATGTGAATATTTGAATAGTAGCACCGACTGGGTCCGCCAATTCGTGTCCTATGGATAATCGGTACCAACGGCAGACTGGATCTCGCTGCGAATGGACAACGCTTCATCGTCGTTGATCACGCCGACAATTTTGCGTCCCCCGACTGGCTGGTTTGTACAGTCCAAGAAAGGTCGAACAAAGAGCCGTTTACATCGCAATGGCTTAATCGTCACTTGCATTAGTGAAGGATCTCGCCCCTTTCCACTATGTATGGTCTTGTCTGATTGAATTATGCTGTGGACGACCCCATCAGGGGCTCCCACAGCATAATTCAATCAGACAAGAGCTTCCCTTTGTCATGTTCGATGTCTTCAACATCGATGATCTTGCCCGGATTCAAAATGCCCTTCGGGTCGAGCGCCCGCTTCAGTCGCTGCATGAGGGCGATCTCATCCGGCGAGCGGCAAATGCCAAGCCACGGCTTCTTTTCGAGACCAACGCCATGCTCGGCGGACACTGAGCCGCCGATCGCCGCCAAAGGCTCGTAGACCGCCGCTTCAATGCGATGGCGAATCTCAGGACTATAGCTGCCGACGGCGGCGTAGAAGTGCAGATTGCCGTCACCCATATGGCCAAACGTGATCAAGTGATAGTCTCCGAAGCTCTTGCCCATGCGCGCATTGACTTCGTCCACATAGGCTTGCATGTGCGAGACGCGCATGCTGACGTCAAAGGTGCAACCTGCGCCGAGCCGCTGAACTTGTTCGACATCATCGCGCATCGCCCACAATTCTTGGCGCTGCGCCCCCGACGACGCCAGCACCGCATCGACAATCACGCCGTCGTCAAGACAGTCCGCAAGCAGGGCTTCCATCAGTGCCTGATCGCCTTCTTGCTCGCCGCCCAACAGCTCGATCAGGACATAGTAGGGATAGTCTTGGGCAAGCGGCGGCGTCTGCTTGGCTGGCGGCGTGGTGACGATGCGGTAAAAGTTGTTCCACATGACCTCGAAGGCGGTCAAGCGTCCTGAGAGCCCAGAGTCCATGCGCTTCAATAGCTGCTGCAGCTTTTCAAATTCGTCGGTTGCGACAAATGCCGTCACTTCGCTCTTCGGCTTTTCGCGCAGCCGCAACACGGCGCGGGTGATCACGCCAAGGCTGCCTTCGCTGCCGATGAACATCTGCTTGAGGTCATAGCCGGCGTTGTTCTTGATCATGCCGGAGAGGGACGAGACAAGGGTGCCGTCGGCGAGCACCGCTTCGAGTCCAAGCACCATGTCGCGCACCATGCCGTAGCGCACAACCCGGTTGCCGCCAGCGTTGGTGGAAATATTGCCGCCGATGGTGCAGCTTCCTCGTCCGCCGAGGTCGAGCGGAAAGAGCAGGCCAGCGTCGTCGGCGGCTTCCTGAATGCGCTGCAGGACAACGCCGCTGTCGACGAGCATGGTGCGGTCAACGGTGTTGATCTCTTCGATCTTGTCCATGGCCTCAAGCGACAAGGCGATGTCATCTTGAGCGGTGATGGCGCTTTCGACGAGGCCGGTGAGTCCGCCGTGCGCTATGACGCTTTGGCCGTGCGCGTTGCATATCTTGAGCGCTTGGCGCACCTGTTCGGTTGATCTTGGGCGTAGAAGCGCTTTCGCTTGGATGGTGTCCGAGCGCCAAATGCCAGCGCCGCGGCTATGGACAGCGTCCCCGGTCAGCACCTGCTTTTCGCCAAGCGCACCCATGAGTTCTGCGACTACCTTGTCCATTTTGTTTGCCTTATACTCGTTGTCTTTGACATCGTATGGTCACCCAAGCCGATGGATACTTCGATCACCTACTGCGTGCAGTGAAACTATAAACCGACGGCGGTCAGTTTGGCGGCCAAGATCAATGATCGATTCTCGGCATCGACGCGGCTCATCGAGGGTGGCGGCGGCATTTTCGATGTGCATGTGAACGGCGTGCTTGTCTACTCGAAGCACCAGACGGGTGAGTTCCCGGACGAAGACGCGCTGGTCTCCGAGATTGCCGACAATCATTGTTAGGAGCCTGCGCCG
>JAPOTJ010000045.1 GCA_026709225.1 Gammaproteobacteria bacterium
GCGCCTTGCCACAGCCCTTCTCCTGCGCGCTGAACCCACACTTATTTATGGGACAGGACACTAGTTTGATGGAGTACTAGAGCGAGTAGCGACATACTGCAAGTCAGTCGTCTTCGTCTTCAGGCCATTGATTCCAAAACCACTGTGCTGGCAAGGGTTTTGGTTCCGGCAGGAGCCGATCAAGCGTGTTGGCATCGTACACTTCGCCATTCTTGACGATGTGCGTGAGGCTGTCCGTATTGCGGATGTTTTCAAGTGGGTTTTCGGCGAGCACCACCAAGTCCGCAAGTTTGCCAGATTCAACCGTGCCAACGTCCGCTTGGATGCCGATGATCTCGGCGCCGTGCCTCGTGGCGGCGGTGAGAAGTTCCCAAGGTGTCCATCTGCCACTCGCGAGCGCCCACATTTCCCAGTGATAGCCGAGCCCTTGCAACTCGCCATGGCTGCCGATGCCAATGCGTCCGCCAGCGCGGTGAATGTGCGCCGCTGACTCTGCGATGCGCGGATGCGCGTACTCGTCGGGCGCGAACCATAGCCCACGGCGGGTAGTGCGGTCGATTTCGCGCTGCGGCGTGAAGCGTTTGAGCTTTGCGTTGTCGCGCGGTGATTCGAGAGAGTGGAACCAGTTTTGCGCGAACGGCCCGCCGTAGGTCACAAGCAGGGTCGGGGTGTTCGCAGTGCCGCTTTTCGCTGCGAAGCGGATCACGTCTTCGTGCAAAGGAAACACAGAGTAGTTGTGCTCATTGCCGCTGAAGCCGTCGATCATGTGCGTGAGCGTCAGCATTTGGTCGAGCGCGCCTTCGGTGGTGGGCATAAACTTAAGTTTTTGCGCCGCCTCGGTAAGCCATTGGCGCTGCTTGCGGCTGCCGGAAATATAGGCTTTCAAGTTATGCTCACGGTAGTGTTCGCGATAGCGCTTGAGTACCGCATACGCATGGGCTGGCGACTCGAAACTGTTGTCGCTGAAGATGCCGGGCCCGGTTGATAGAGTGCGCGGGCCGAGCATGATCCCGGCGTCGATCAAATCCTCGTAAATCAGCACGTCGATAGTGCTCGGCTGCACATCAATGGCGGTGGTCACGCCCCAGGCGAGGTTGGCGAGGAACGATGAGTTTGAGAGGTCGAGTACGCGGCGCATGGTATCGAAGTGTGCGTGTGTCGATGAACCCTGGCAGAAGGTACTTGCCGGTCAGATCAATCGTCTTGGCATCCTCAGGCACTTCGATCTCACCCTGGACGCCAACGGCCGCAATTCGATTGCGTTCAAGCACCACTACTGAATCTTCCAGCACCGCTTGGTCGCCGCGCATCGGCATGAGCGTGGCGCCGATGAGCGCAATGCGTCCTTCCGGCACTGCGCGCGGGATGTTGACAGCGAGTTCGGTGGTGGTGACGGCCTCATGCGTCTTCTTGAGATCGACTTCCCATTGCGAATGGCCTGCAGGCTCATCGGATGCTGTCTCTTCCGGTTCGGCGACGACCACGGTTTCGGACATTTCGTTCTTCTTGGAATCGGTGTCTTCACGAAACTCAATTGATTCAACACTGCGATGATGCAGCCGATGGCCTGTCGACCAGAGTATCGTGCTGCCGTCGGCGTTCCAGTCGAAGAAATCGACGCCAACACTCGTGAGTTGGGCGCTCGCAACGCTTGGGCTCGCGAGGTTGACCGTCGAATGCGGTAGGTCGAGCGACACGAGGCGCAGCAGATACAACTGGTTTGCGGACACGGCGAGCGCCATGTCGCCTCTCGGAGAGAGCTTGAGCGCGTCCACTGGCACCGGGTCGTCGGTGTAGTAGATGCCTTTGCCTGTCACACTCGCGTGCGTGTGGCGGTCAGTGCCGTCGAAGCGCATGGATACGAGGCCGTGCGGCTCGCTCGCATCTAGGGAAGGTCTTGCTGGTAGAGGAAAATTCGGGTGTGGTCCGGGCCGAAGTGGGGCAGCGTCAGAGAGCGTGCCGGTGTGATGATCGCGGCGTCCCCGCCGCGCGCGGGAAACCAGACGAGATCGCCTTCATAGGCAAAGCCAGTGTCCCAATCGACACTCAGGCGGTCATGCGCACTTTGTCGCACGGCGACAATTCGCTGTCCGTCAGGCGAAAAGACCGGGTCGCTGTAGTGGGCTGGCAGGCGCGAGACTTGGGTTGACCGCCCGCCCCGCACGCGTAGCGTCCACAGATGCCCGCCGCGCGGTGACCAATCGACGTATGCAATCCTTGCCCCGTCGGGCGGCCAGGCGGGCTGAAACGCAGACCTGCCGGCAGGTGAAATGGGCTTCGTTGCGCCCGATTCAAGGTCGTGAATATAGATGCGATTCAACGCGGTGAAGGCAATGTGCGTGCCGGCTGGCGACATGGCTGGGTCTTGCGCGATACGAACCACGACATCGCCATCTTCAAGCTGCCAGGGAAAGTAGAGCAGGGGCGTGAGCGATTGCTCAATCTCTGCTGTCAACCCGATCTTGACCCGTGTCTCGGTCGTTAGGTCAAGGCGCTCGAATCCGCCATCATTGCTATAGATCAGCGATTCGCCATCCGGTGTGAAGTCGAATCTTGGCAAGAGGTCGCGGGTGAATGTTGATTCCTGTTCGTCATGCGTGACCGGATAAACGAGCCACGTGTTCTCGCCAGTTTTCAGGTCGAGCAGCTTCAGACCGGTATCGCCATGATGACGGCTGCCATAGACGAGATAGCGACCGTTTGGAGACAGCGTGGGCCGGATGCCGCTGCCAAGGTCGCTAGTCAGCACATCTTCGTTCCCTTCGCGCACATCTTTTCGTGCGATCTGCCACATGGGGAAGCGTGCATCGTACTCGAAGCCGCCTTGCCGCAGCGCGTAATAGAGATAGCGGCCATCGGCCGAGTAGGTGGCGCCAAGGGCGTTGTGACCATCGCCCTTGGTGATGCGTGTGGCTGCGCCGCCGCTGATGGGCATGGTGTAAATGTCGCCGAGCAGGTCAAAAATGAGCGTCGTGCCATCGGGCGACACGTCAAGCGACATCCATGTGCCTTCGCTCGAGGTGAATGCGATCTCTCGTGTCGGTTCAAGGGGCAAGGGGTCTCCATCATCCGCAAGCACTATCATTGGCGTTGCGCAGGCGAGCATGAAAACGAAGAAGAAAGCGCGATGCATTGCGGCGAGTGGTGACGGTAGCGCACGCATCCTACTAGAATGACCGACTCGTGGCTCCGTGCGCATGTTGTGAAGGATTCGACAAGCACCAGGCTCAAAGTGGCCTTGCTGTTTATTGTGGCATTCTCGAGCCCGCTGCAAGCGCGAGACGTGATCGAGTACGACTACGTCGCCTACTCGCGCGGAATCGCCGCCGGCACCGCAGAGGTGCGGGTGATCCGTGAAGGCGAGCACTACGAAATTCATGGCGAAGCCGAAGCTACTGGCCTATTCAAGCTATTCTCTGATTGGCGGAGTTGGTTTCAAGTGTCTGGCCATGCGTCTTCTAGCCTGCCGATTTCAATCGTCTACGAACACTTCGAATCGAATCGTTCGCGCAGCAAAGAGATCAAGGTGATGGATGGCGTCACCCAATATGTGCGCAACGGAGAGGCGCGTGCGCCAACGGAAGCGGCGGCCCTGATCGATGTATTTTCGCTGATCTTCGTGTATGGACAGTGCGACAAAGCCTTTCGCGCGCACAGCGGACGCATGGGCTACGATATTGTGCGAGATTCGCGTGAGGCAACCGCATTTTCCGAAACCTGCATCTACTCGGTGCTTGATGATGAAGGCACCCGTTTTCGTGCCACGGTCGCGCTCGATGAGGTCAATGGCGTGCGCGCGCCGGTCGAATTAGATTTTTCCGGCTATCAACTTGGCCGATTTCGTTTGCAAGATGTGCAGACATACGAGGAGTAGCGCATGAATGTGGCTTGGACGAGTGTTGACGTGGATGGGACGGCCATGCACATGCTGCGCTCTGTGCCCAAACAGGCTGAGTCGCCTGCGGTCATCTTGTGCATGCACGCGCCGGGCATCGACGAGTTCATGGAAGCCATGGCGCAAAGGCTCGCGAGCGCTGGCTTTGCGGCCTATGTGCCAGACCTCTACTATCGTCAAGGGGTGAGCGAAGACGGTCCGCTCGAACGCATGGGCCGATTGCGCGACGCAGAGCTCGAAGTCGATCTTGCTGCGACTGAGCGCCATGTTGCGAATCAGGGTCATCGGCATATCGCTGTTGCGGGCTTTTGCATGGGCGGTAGAATCGCGCTCATTGCGGCGTCGGTGCTCCCCTCGCTCGCTGCTGCGGTTTCTTTCTACGGCGGGTTCACTCGAGAATCCTGGGGCGAAGGCAAGTCGGTATTCGCGCGCGCATCGATGATCACCTGTCCAGTGTGCCTTATTGGCGGCGCCGACGATACCAACCCGTCGAACGACGATGTGCTCCAGCTCGCTCGAGAGCTTGACATTCATGGCAATGCGCCGAAGGCAGTAATCTACGATGGCGTTGGCCATGCGTTCCTCAATCCCAAGCGCCCGGGTTACCGCGAGGATGTTGCCATGCGAGCGTGGAATATGTTTGAAGAATTCTTGAAGACGCAGTTGACAGGCGCTCAGCAAGCGTAGTGCATGCAGACCTGCGCGTTTCGCCGTATGCCTGCTTCTCACGGCACCATGATGACCGAACCCGTTGTTCGTCTCGCTTCGAGGTCTCGGTGCACCTGCGGGGCGTCGGCGAGACGGTAGCGGTGGTTGATATGGATCTTCACCGTGCCGTGTTCGATCGCCTCGAACAACTTGCGTGACAGCGCCAAGAGCTCGGCTCGCGTGCTCGTGTAGTGCATGAGCGAAGTGCGGGTGAAAAAGAGCGAGCCGCGGCTCATAAGGTCAAGCGCGTTCACTGCGGGCGGCGGGCCGGATGCGTTGCCAAAGGAGACAAACAGGCCGCGTGGCGCAAGGCTACCGAGCGTTCCCTCAAAGGTGTCCTTGCCGACGGCATCATAAGCGACATCGACGCCTCTGCCATCGGTGAGCTCGCGCACACGGCGTGCGACGTCTTGCTCGCGGTAGAGAATGACCTCGTCGCAGCCGTTCTCGTAGGCGAGCGCCGCCTTTTCCTCGGAACCGGCTGTGCCGATGATGCGCACGCCGAGCGATTTTGCCCATTGACAGAAGATCAGTCCGACACCGCCTGCGGCAGCGTGGAAGAGAGCGGTATGTGATGCGTTCAATGGAAACGTCTTGAAGATGAGGTATGCAACGGTCAATCCTTTGAGCAGGCATGCCGCTGAAACTTCTTCGTTGATGGCATCCGGCAGGCGAACAAGGCTCGCCTCGTCAATGAAGCGCGCTTCCGAGTAGCTGCCCGGAGTGCCTCCGCAATAGCCGACGCGATCACCAACAGAAAACTCGGTCACGCCGCTGCCGACTGCCTCGACAATGCCAGCGCCTTCGGCGCCAATACCGATTGGCAGCGGCGCCGGATAGAGGCCTTTACGAAAGTAGGTGTCGATGAAATTCACGCCGATAGCGGTGTGCCGCACCAATACGTCGTTGGCCTGCGGTTCGATCTCGCGCTCGCTCCATTCAAGCGCTTCGGGGCCGCCGGGCTTGCTTATTTGCCATGCGTGAATCTTCATGCCCTTCTCTTCAAGGCAAAAAAGGGGAGTGTATTCGAATACACTGTTCGAATCTCCAGCGCGAGCAAATGGCATGACCGCATTCGGTGTACTCATCTTTCCCACGGACTACTCGATTTCGCCAGCGGAGCTCGCTGTGATGGTGGAGGAACGTGGCTTTGAATCCATGTTCTTCCCTGAGCATACCCACATTCCTGCGAGCCGCATCAGCCCATGGCCGGGGGGCGCGGACTTGCCGAAGCAGTACTGGCATACGCATGACCCTTTTGTGGGGCTTGCCATGGCTGCGCAAGCGACGAGGCGCATCATGCTCGGCACAGGCATCGCGCTCGTCACTGAACGCGACCCTATCCTCATGGCGAAGCAGGCTGCTACGCTTGATTTTCTGTCTGAAGGCAGGCTCGCGCTCGGCGTCGGTGCTGGCTGGAACGCCGAAGAGATGGAGAACCACGGCGCGCGCTTTGCAGACCGCTGGAAAATTCTGCGCGAGCGCATTCTTGCCATGAAGTGTATTTGGAACGACGATGAGGCGGAGTATCACGGCGAGTTTGTGGACTTCGACCCCATCTGGGCGTATCCGAAGCCGAAGCGGCCGGGCGGTCCGAAGATTTTCATGGGCGCGGGTTCGTCGTGGACCTGGGGGCGCATCGCCGAGTACTGCGACGGCTGGATGCCTATCTATCAAGATCCGGATCAAGAAGTTGGCCGGAAGTCCATTGATTTCCCCACTGGTATGCAAAAAGTCCGGGAGGCTTGGGATGCCGCAGGCCGCGACGGTGAGCCTGAGTTCACCGTCTACGGCATGCCGGGCGATAAATCCAAGGTTGACGTCATGATCAACTTCGGCTTCAACCGGCTGCTGTTTGGGCTGCCGTCCGCAGGTCGCGACAAGATCGAACCAATTTTGGATAGCTACGCTAAACTTCTGGAATCATTCTAAAATCAACCATGTCTGAATCCAAGTTTGGATATCACGAGCCTTGCGAGATGAGCGCTTCAGCGCGAGACGCATACCTTGCGTTCGCGATCGAACTGAGTGAGCGCGCGGGCGAAACGATACTGCCTCACTTCAGGCCCGCCGCGATCGATATTGAGAACAAAGTCCGTGAAGGCTACGATCCTGTCACGCAGGCGGACAGGGCCGCAGAGCAGGCGATGCGGCATCGTATCGCCGAGCAATTCCCAGACCATGGCGTGCTCGGCGAAGAGTTTGGGTTCTTGGAAGGCGCGGGATTGACGTGGGTGCTCGATCCCATTGACGGCACCCGCGCCTTTGTCATGGGGCTTTTGCATTGGGGCACGCTCGTTGCGCTTTTTGATGGTCAGCGTCCACGTATTGGCGTGTTGCGTCAGCCCTTCTCCAGAGAAACATTTGCCGGGGATTGCGAACATGCTTCTCGATCATGTGACGGTGCGAAGCAGAGGCTCGTCACGCGACGATGCGCATCGCTTGAAGAAGCGCTCTGTGCAAGCACATCACCAGAGATGTTTTCGAGCGCAGAGGAGAGCGCTCGCTTCTCCCATGTGCAAGGGCTTGTACGCGACATGCGCTACGGCACGGATTGCTATGCCTATGCGATGCTCGCCGCCGGTCACATCGACCTCATCATTGAAGCGAGCCTTCAGCCGTATGATGTGCAGGCGCTCATTCCAATCGTCGAAGGTGCCGGCGGTGTGCTGACAACCTGGGAGGGCGAGAATGCCTCAATGGGCGGTGCGATCGTCGCAAGCGGTGACCCAAAACTTCACGAACAAGTATTAAAGGAGCTTCAATCATGACCAATTTAGCCGAAGCCTCGTGCGAGGCGTGCGATCAAGATGGGCCGCGCGTTGAGGGCGATGAGCTTTCCACTCTTCTTGCCGAGATTCCCGAATGGCGGCATGAATCAACGGACGGCATTCCGCGATTGAGCCGAGAGTATGCGTTTGAGAACTTCGTCGAGGCGCTCGCCTTCACGAACGCTGTGGGCGGCGTCGCTGAAGAGGAGGGGCATCATCCAGCCTTGCTAACCGAATGGGGCAGCGTGCGCGTCTCGTGGTGGTCCCATACGATCAAGGGCGTTCATCGGAATGACTTTGTGATGGCGGCGAAGACGGACCGGCTGTACGTCGCGCGCTGACTGCGCTTGCCAGCTTCTCGAGGCAAACTAGGCTGTCATCCCAGCCAAGGCAAGCATCCGTGATGCTTTGTCCAAAAACAAGATCTTCTCGTTTTTCAAGCGTTTGCTTGCCTTCCACGAGATTGCTTTCAATCATGACACCCATGAGATGCTGGCCGCCTTCCTTGAGATAGCCGCACAAGGCGTCGCACACGTCGAGCTGGCGTTTGTATTGCTTTTCGCTGTTGGCGTGACTCATGTCAACCATCAGGCGCGTTGGCAAGTCAGCGCTTCGAAGCCGCTCGGCGCAAGCATCCATGCTGTCCGCATCAAAGTTGGTGCGGCCGCCGCCACCTCGCAGGATGACGTGACAGTCGTCATTGCCTGTGGTAGAGAAGATTGCTGAGTGGCCGTGTTTGGTGACAGATAGGAACACATGCGGGTGCCAAGCTGAACGCACTGCATCGACGGCAATTTGAATATCGCCTTGCGTCGAGTTCTTGAACCCCACCGGACAGGAGAGGCCGGAAGCGAGCTGCCTATGGACTTGACTCTCGGTGGTGCGCGCGCCAATCGCCGCCCACGAGACGGTGTCGCCGAGGTACTGCGGCGAAATGGGGTCAAGATATTCGGTGCCTGAGGGCAGGCCGAGTTCGGTGATGTCGCGAAGCAGTGCGCGGCCTCGTCTCAGCCCTTCGTTGATGTCGCAGGAGTCATTCAGGTGCGGATCGTTCAGCAGACCTTTCCAGCCGATGATCGTGCGCGGTTTTTCGAAGTAGACGCGCATGACGATCAGAAGTTCGTTTTCGAAGCGCACAGCCTGTTCGTGCAGGCGTTCGGCGTAGACAAGCGCGGCCTTTGGGTCGTGAATCGAGCAGGGTCCGATGATCACCAGAAGGCGCGAGTCATGCCCGCGCAGCATGTCGCGAATCTGCTGGCGCGCTTCGAATACGACTTTTGATGAGCGTTCGCTTACCGGCAGTTCCGCGACGAGGTCTGCCGGTGCGATGACCTCTTCTTGGCCCGCAATGCGAGTGTCGTCGGTGATGTATTTCATAGGTGTTGTCTCATGACTTTTGAGCCGCTCTTGGCATGGTGCTCTTGCCGCCGTGCACCGACGGTTCGCAGCACCATTTGGTTCGCACCATGTCGAATTTCTCAAGATGTTTCATAGGGATGCCAAGAATTTCGAAGATTCGCTCGTCGAGCAGCTTTCTTGGGCTGTCTCGGTAGGCTTCGTTGGCCGGCCGGAAGCGCCGGACTCGCAGTTCTTCAAAGGTGTCTTCGAACTGTTTGAGCTGCGTACGCTCAAGCGCTGTGCAGTCGATGGTCGGCAGGTCGGGGAGTTTGCCAATCGTCAAGCGAGCGCGACCTTGCTGCTGCCGGGTGCCGTACCACCAGAAGAGCATCAGGCCCAAGGTCGAGTTGCCCCATAGCAACAGAGGTTTCTCATAGGCTTCATGAACCGGCAGTATGTTTGGCCAAGCGGTACCGCCGAGGGTTCTTTCTGGCGTAATGCATACTGCCATGGACTGGGAATTGAGTCGGAAATCGAGGTTGTGATGTAGTCGGGAGGCATACTTCTGCCACATCTCGACCGCTCTTTGTTCGCAGCCAGATCTCGCGATACCTTCTGTGTCTGGGTCAACGACGAACTGACGTTCTTTTTCCGCAACATGCGCCCAGAGCGCTGGATAGGTCGGAATACCGCTGTCTCGAATCTCCTCAATATCAAACACCCCTCTGGTGCCGCTTCCGTTTATGTCGCGATCCAACGGCCCTCGCATCGCCATCTGCTTCATGCTCGTCAAAGGAATCGGGTGGGATACGCGGGAACGCGGCAGCAAGAGCGTGCCTCTGCACAATGCTATGAGCGTATCGGTGAGACTCGAGTCGCGAATGCCCGCAGGATAGAACTCAGTGCCAATCTCACGAGGGGTTACGCGCATATGCCCTTTCGCAAACTGATGCGCCTCAAGGCGGGTTTGAGGTCTTTGCGTCAAATTTGCGAAATGCACTATCTTTGAATGATTTCTGCCGCTATC
Source organism: Gammaproteobacteria bacterium (assembly GCA_026709225.1). GTDB lineage: Bacteria > Pseudomonadota > Gammaproteobacteria > Pseudomonadales > Azotimanducaceae > Azotimanducus > Azotimanducus chitobiosivorans. Next base: position 9,740 of record JAPOTJ010000045.1, read on the forward strand.
GGCCTTTGTGGCGAGCACGAGGCATTCGGCCATGCCAGTATCAGCTGAAAAAGCTTGGTCAGTATCGCCTGAGGCGGCAATGGAGATGATGGTGATGTCTTTGTAGTGACGGCAGAGTGCCTCGCGGGCATTGCTCCAACTTTTGCCGGAGACAAACGCGAACGGCAGCACAAGCGCAAGCGTGCCGCCTTCCTTGAGTTTATCGTGAGCAAGGTCCATGAAGTTGGACGCGAGACCCGCATTGCCGTGTCCAAATTGCACACCCTTTTGCTGTTTCAGTCGATTGGACATTGCCTTCTGCTCGTCTTTGGAGGTTGCAAACCCCGCGAACGAAGGCACGGGCACCTCTAGCTCGCCTTCATGGTTGGTTGGACGAGTAAACGGTGGATTCATAATGACCAAATCAAACGTTGCATGTCCAACCGGGAAGCCTCGTCCTTCTCCCACGGGGCGCGTGCTAGTACCTCTCATCCGCTGGCCAGACATCTCAACTTCTTCGCTCGCGCCGCTTTGTGTAAACAGGTTCATTGCGCTTACCTCGGTCGTTCTCAAATCGAGCGCACCAATGTAGATTCTGTTGCTGTCTGCATGCGAACGCTTGGAAACTGCTTCATCGATTCCGTATGGCATAACGTGCACTAATGAATCGTGGTAGATAATGTCTGGATGTGCGCTTGAGAGCATCGAAGTCGCGAGGTGAGCCGCTGCGGGCATGATGTCTGTGCCGACAAATGTGTTTTCCATGAAATGTCTGTGCAGCGCTCGGTCGTCAAGTCTATGCCTCCGTATTGTGCGGTACATAGCGGACTGGACAGCAGACAGCAACGTACCTGTGCCACAAGCAAAATCGGCAATCTTAAGTCCTTTCACCAGGGTTTCGTCAGCCCAATCGATCTGCATCCTCTCAACAGCGAGTTCCGCAAGCAGAGCGGCGGATTCCGGTAGCGTATAAAAGGTGGCAAGGAATTTTCGATCAGCGATGAGCGTCTGGAACATGCGAGCGGCTAGGTCATGGAATGTGGTGGCACCTACTTTCATGAGCTGATTCGCCACCTCGTCCGCTCGATCCATGAGCTTGGCGGCATCGCGTCCGGTAAGCGCCATCGTGATATCGAGCGCGATACTGAATATCGGCCAGTAATTAACCTGAAGTATTTTCCTCCAATTGTCTTGGACGATGGAGTAGCTGAATCCAAAGGGTCCCTTAGCGCTGTTGACGGAGGGAATGCTGGCCCGTCCTTCAATCGCATGATGAAACACAAACGCATTGATCACAATGGCAACGGCCATTCGTATAGTTTGCTCACCAAGTTCTTGATGCAACACCTCTCCAAGCTGGGTTAGCGGTGCCCAAGTTTCATTCAGTATGTAGCTTGCTTGGGATACGCCGAGGGATAAAGCGTTGCTGCTTTCTGTAACTCTTTTCTCGGAGAGCGACGCGATTTCGACGGCATCGGCAAGGTCGTCCACGCCGCCTTCGAGCCATCCACTCGGGGATTTTGGCCAGCGGACAATTCGCTTCGCCGTGGCGAGCTGGTAGATGGCGTATTTGAAGCGAGATTCTGCGATGCCGGCAGCCGTCAACCTCGAAGGCCATTTCACGACGATGCCTGCCTCGATGACGGTTCCAGAGTTGCCCATGTGGAGGCCGATACGTTCTCTGATTTGCTTGTGCAGCGCTTTGTTGACGCCCACCGCGTCGAACTTGGTTTCTATGGCGACTGGCTGTGCGCCAGGAGAGTTGACCAGCACGTCGATTTTCAGCGCGGACTGGCCTTGAATGGTGCCCGTGCTGTCAATGTGAACGTTGCCCTCGTTCCACAGCGGGTGGCGCTCGATAAGTAGCTCGCCGAGCTTGGCATTCAGCACTTCCTCGCGCTGTTTGGGTTTGGGCACATCGGGCATCGGACCACTCGCTTACCGGGGATTACAAGTATATATCTTTAAGCAAAGCATCGAGCGCTTCGATCAGCAGTTGATGCTCGCCCGCTTTGACCCGAGCTTCTAGCGATTCGGCAGTGTCGCCAGCGAGAACTTGGATCGAGTTCTGCTTGATCACGGGACCTCGATCGTATACCTCGTCCACGTAATGGATGGTGGAGCCGGTCACGGTGTCTCTTGAGTGCAGGACAGCTTCATGAACGCGGCGCCCGTAGAAGCCTTGCCCGCCGTATTTTGGCAGCAGGGCAGGGTGGCAGTTGATGATCCGGCCTCGAAATGCGGCGAGCATCTCCGGGCCAATAAGTCGCATGTAGCCTGTCAGCACGACGAGACTGACCTTAACGTTCTTTAATATATCTGCCATCGCCCTATCGAGCAATGCCGAATCACCGTGAGTTTGGCGACTCATGTGCTTGCCTGCGATGCCATGCGCACGTGCGCGGGCAAGCGCGCCCGAATGACTGTTATTGCTGATCACAATGGCGACCTCGGCATCGAGGCGACCAGATTCACACGCATCGATCACAGCCTGCATGAGGCTGCCTTCGTGCGACGCGAGCAGCGCGAGCCTGGCTTTGGTCACGGAGACGGCCTCATGCGTGCTTGGCTCATGCACGATTGATCAGGAAATTCGCTGTGTGCCAGATCTCCATATGTGGTGAGTCTCCGTCGAGCACCGCGATATATAGGCGCAGATACTCATTGCCCCGGCGCCGCCATTTGATCTCCGGCATGGCGAGCAAGCGATATGTCCTTCCTACGCAGAGCGTCTGGCGTGTGACGAACTTGGTCTCCAAGTGCAGCCACGCCGGCATGACGAAGCGTCCAGTGAGCGCGCGATTGGCAAGATCCATCCACAAGCGCGGATGTATCATGCCGGTCTCCCACAGCGAAAGATCCTTCGCGTGCGCACCAGCGGATGTGACGTTCTCTTCGAGGTGAGGTGTCCAGGCGATTTCCGAAAAAGCTTCGCCCGGGCGAACGCTGCTCCAACGGATCTCTCGGCGAACAGACTTGCGATTCGGCGCTTGCGCTCGCCCGAGGGGATAAGGTTCCGGCAACTGTTCGAGAAAACGAATGCCAAGCGTGGAAAGCAAGGTGCCGTTCGTGTTCCGACAGGTGATACAGAGATTTTCCTTGCTGCTTGCCTTAGGATCGAGGCCGATGTGAAGCTCATCGCCATCGTAGGCCGGACGAATCAGTCGCATATTGATTTCGGTGTTGGCAAGCCAAGTTTCTTCAAGGGCTTGCGTGACGACTTCGCTCATGTGTCCAAACAAGTGCGCCCCGGACACCAAGGCGCCGTCAAAGCCGTGCTCGTGCGCCACATCGTCCGAGTGAATACGATTGACGGTATTGCTATCTTCGTTGATCGCATAGGCGCTCAACGAAGACGATGAGAGCTTTTTCAATGGGTTAGCTGCCATATGCTTGTCCTGGGAGCCATGTCACGAGACCTTGGAATTGAAAAATAATGACCATGCCAAGGAGTTGCAAGAGGATAAACGGTGTGACGCCACGATACACGCTGCCAATGTCTACCTCCGGCGGCGCAACGCCTTTGAGATAAAAGATAGCGAATCCGACTGGCGGCGTGAGAAAACTTGTCTGCAAGCACACTGCGAAGAGCACCGTAAACCACACTGGATCGAATCCCAAGCTTTGCACAACGGGTGCCACTAATGGCAATACTATCAATGTGATCTCGATCCAATCCAAGAAGAATCCGAGCAAGAATGTGAACAGCAGTATGGCGATGACGATCCCTTCTGGGGAAAAGGGCAGCCCAAGCAGCACGCGTTCCATGAGTTCATCGCCGCCGAGGCCGCGTAGTACCAGTGAATACGCCGTTGCGCCGACCAATGTTGCAAAGATGAAACCAGTTGTTTTGCTTGTTTCAACAAGGACTTCCTTCAAGATTAGTTGATTGAGGCGGCGATTGATACCGGCAAGCAGTACCGCGCCTAATGCGCCAACGCCGGCGGCCTCTGTTGGGGTAGCAATGCCAAGAAAAATGCTGCCAAGGACCGCGAGAATGAGCGCGGCTGGTGGCAGAATTGCCATGATTAGCTGACCCATCGCGTGCATATCAAGGCGCGTCCGCTCCTGCGGCGTGGCGGGCGCCGAATCAGGCTGCAGAGCGCCGCGCAGCACGATATACAGGCTATACATGAGCGACAGCATGAGGCCCGGGAGCACCGCGCCGAGGAACAAATCGCCCACACTCATCGCCATGCGGTCCGCCATGAGCACGAGCATGATGCTCGGCGGGATGAGGATGCCGAGCGTTCCAACCGCACAGACCGTCCCTGACGCGAGGCTTTTGTCGTAGCCTTGCTTGAGCATGATCGGCAAGCCAAGCAAGGCGAGCAGGACGACTGATGCGCCGATAATGCCGGTGGTGGCGGCAAGGAGCACACCAATGAAGGTGACACTCAATGCAAGTCCGCCACGAAGACGCACGAAAAGCCTTGAAAAATGTGTCATCAAGCGTTCTGCGATGCCGGATTTGTCGAGCATCAATCCCATGAAGATGAACATGGGCAGCGCCACCATGACCCAGTTCTCCATGATGTTCCAGATGCGCTCGACGCTCAGCGAGAAGTAGCGCCAATCGACGCCGGTGACGATGCCAAGATCGATTTCAGCAACGATCGCGATGGCTGTGAAGGCGACCGCGAGACCCGCGAGGATCCATGCGACCGGAAAGCCCGTGAAGACGAGCCCAATAAACCCAAGGAACATGAAGACGGCGAGAACTTCATTGAGTGGCATCGTGAAGTCCTACTTGAAGAGGTATGCCCAGATTCGCGTCAAGCGCGAAAGCGCTGCGAGCGAAAGCAGTCCAAATCCAACGAGCAGCATGGCTTTGATGAGCCAGCGGTAGGGCAAACCGCCGGGCGAAGATGAAACCTCACCGTCGAGAAAGCTATTGATCACGAAGGGTGTCGAGTGAACGAGGATGATGGTCACAAACGGCAGCAGCAACAGTATGAGGCCGTAGAGCTCGATCCACGCCCGCATTCTCTCCGAAAGTCGCGCGCGAACGACGTCCACGCGTATGTGGCTGTCGGTCTTGACGGCAAAGCTCATGGCGATCAGGAAGCCCGCGGAGTAGAGGTGCCACTGCAATTCCTCGAATTCAATGCGACCAAGCGAAAATGCGTAGCGCATGACGACATTCGCGACGATAACCACGAGCAGCAGCGCCCATAGCCAGGAGGCAAGCGTGCCGATGCGTTCAATAATCGCGTCCGCTGCACGCGAGAATCTTGTCGCAGGCAGCTGCACGAGAAGTGCTTAGAAGTTTCTCGGAAGATAGGCGAGGCGCTTCCAAGGATCGTACTGGCCGCGGAAAGCCTGCTGGGATTCCCAGACTCTTTTGAAGTCCTCGTCGCGGGCCGCTTCTTCCTCCATGACCTTCTGCGCCTCCTTTTGTAGGCTGCGCAGCAGTGCATCAGGCAGGCGCGTTACCGTCACGCCGCGCGATTTGAAGCCCGAGACCACCGGTCCTTGCAAGGACTCAGAGTGCGCAAGGCCACGCGCAACACCGGCAGTGCAGGCAATCTCGAGCATGGCTTGGTCTGAGGGTAAGAGCGCGTTCCAAGCCTCGATGCCGATCAGCAGATGGTTGCTGGTGAAGGTTTGGTGCCAGCCTGGGAAGTAGTTGTACTTGGTGACCCTGTCAAAGCCCAAGGATTGGTCGGCACTCGGCAAAGAATACTCGGTTGCGTCGATGGCACCTTTTTCAAGTGCTTGAAATATCTCGCTTCCTGCGATCATGGTAACCGAAGCGCCGAGGCGCTCAATGATCTTTCCGCCGAGTCCTGCGAAGCGAATCTTCAGCCCTTCAAGATCGGTGAGCCGCGAAATCGGCTGCCTGAACCAGCCAGCGGTCTCAGGGCCAATCAGCCCGCACAGCATTGGGCGCATACCAAAGTCAGCAAACACGTCGATTGCAAGCCCCTCGCCGCCACCTTCGTACCACCAAGCGCTGAACTCCGGCGGATCCATGCCAAAGGGCACGGCTGCGAACAGCGGTGCCGCAGGAATCACGCCTTGCGAGTAGCCGACCCAGGTGTAGGCGGCTTGCGTTTTGCCTTCGCGCACGGCATCGAAGACGCCAAGCGCAGGCACAATCTCACCGGGCTCGAACACATGCAGTGCAAATCTGCCAGATGTTGACCGCGACAAGAAGTCAGCGACACGAATGATGCCATCGCCGAGGCCTTCGAGCGATGTCGGGATAGAGACGGGCACGCGCCAGCGGATGGATTCCGGCGCGCTCGATTGTCCTTGGGGTATGGCTGCGGCGGATGTCGCACCTCCGCCCGGAGGACGAAGCGCCAAGCTCGCAAGAATTCCGATCACAAGCGCTGTGCACACCGCAAATCCAGCCGCCTTGTGGCTCACATAGCCGGACCTGCTGTTCGCTTCGCTCATGGCGAGTCACACTAGCACATTCGCTATCCGTTACACTAAATGCACTTTCCTTGCTGACCTCCCTTGCGAGACCCATGCAAATAGGCGTTCCTGCCGAGCAACATCCCTTGGAAGCGCGTGTTGCGCTGGTGCCTGCGAGCATCGCTCAGCTTGACCGCATCGGGTGTTCGGTGTGCATTGAGTCCGGTGCCGGCGACGCGGCGGGATTCCTAGACGATCAGTTCCGCGCAGCGGGCGCAAAGATTGGCTCGCGTGAGGCAGCTTCTGCATCAGATATTGTGCTGCGCGTCTCGTCACCGAGCATGGACGAGGTCGGTCATTTGGCTGCGGGTACCCGGCACATCAGTTTTCTTGACCCCTTCCGGCAAAGGCAGTTGATCGAAGCGCTGGCAAACCAAGGGGTGACGAGCATTTCGATGGAAATGATCCCGCGCATTACCGTCGCGCAGAAGATGGACGCGCTGTCGTCGCAGGCGAGCTTCGCCGGCTACGCGGCAGTGCTGCTTGCTGCCGAGCGCAGCAGCAAGTTTTTTCCGATGATGATGACGCCAGCGGGCACGATCGCGCCGGCGCGCGTCTTTGTGATTGGCGCGGGTGTGGCTGGGCTGCAGGCGATCGCCACGGCCAAGCGCCTCGGCGCGCGCGTGGAAGCCTTCGATACACGTCCCGAGGTCAAGGAACAAGTCGAATCGCTTGGCGGGAAGTTTATCGAAATAGACCTCGGCGACACAGGATCAACCGAGCAAGGCTATGCGAAGGAACTCAGTCCCGAACAGATTGCATTGCAGCGCCAAGGTCAGGCCGAAGCAATCGCCCGCTCAGACGTGGTCATTACCACCGCGCAAGTGTTCGGACGCAGTGCGCCTCGCATCGTCACAGCGGAGATGCTTGCCAATATGAAGCCTGGCAGCTTAGTTGTTGACATGGCGGTCGATACCGGCGGCAACGTTGAAGGCACAGAAGCCAACAAGGAAGTCGTCACCGAACGCGGCGCGATCCTTCTTGGTGTCACCCACCTGCCATCGCGCATCGCGCAAGATGCAAGCCTGATGTACTCGAACAACCTTGTGAATCTGATCGCGCATCTCAAAGACGCGACAGCCAACGAAGCAGGCGAATGGCCGCAGCTCGATACTGACGATGAAATCGCGGCGCGAGCCATCATCACGCAAGGCGGAAACATCGTCAACAAGCAAATTCTCAAGCACTACGCAGACAATTGAAAATGTTTATATGTCAATGGATTAGGGTGAGATAAATGGACGCAGTCTTTCTTACGTTCGTGCTCGTGCTGTCAATCGCCCTCGGATTCGAACTGATCTCCAAGGTGCCCGCCACCTTGCACACGCCGCTCATGTCGGGCGCCAATGCCATCTCGGGCGTCACGCTCGTGGGCGCACTCGCCGCCGCCGGCTCCGGTCAAGGCATGGCCTCGGCGCTGCTCGGCGGCCTTGCGGTCGCGTTCGCGACCATTAACGTTGTCGGCGGCTATTTGGTGACTGATCGCATGCTTGGCATGTTTCGCAAGAAAGATTCGTAAAGACTGAAGGCAACGAACACATGTCTGACCTTGCGATCAACTTCGTCTACGTGGCTTCGGCGCTGCTGTTTATCCTCGGCCTGAAGTTCTTGAGTTCTCCTGCAACGGCGCGGCGAGGCAACGTGCTCTCAGCGCTCGGCATGCTGCTCGCGATTGCGGTGACGCTGCTTGCGAGGGACATCCTTGATTACCGCTGGATCGCCGTTGCCGTCTTGGCTGGCGCCATCATCGGCGCACTCGCAGCGCGCCTCGTCGCGCTCACTTCAATGCCCGAAATGGTCGCGCTCTTCAATGGTTCGGGCGGCGGCGCGAGCCTGCTCGTCGGCTGGTCAACGCTCTATCCGGCATCGGACTCGGTGTTCACGCTGGTGACTGTGGCGCTGTCAATCCTGATCGGCGGCGTGACCTTGACCGGTAGCATTATGGCGTGGGGCAAGCTTTCGGAAGTCATCACAACGCGCGCGGTCGTCTTTGGCCTGCAGCGACTCCTGAACTCGCTTATTGTGGTCGCGCTGGTGGCGAGTGGCGTGCTGTTCGTCATGAACCCTGATCCAACTTCACCAGCTTTCTTTGCGCTTGTCGGCTTTTCGCTTCTGCTCGGCGTCATGGCGGTGCTGCCGATTGGCGGCGCGGATATGCCCGTCGTCATTTCGCTGCTCAATAGCTATTCTGGACTGGCGGCCTGCGCGGCTGGATTTGCCATCAATAACAACATCCTGATCGTCGCCGGCTCGCTCGTGGGCGCATCGGGCATCATCCTGACGAACATCATGTGCAAGGCGATGAACCGCTCGCTCGCTAACGTGCTCTTCAGCGGATTTGGCGCGGTGAAGGTGGCGAGCAAAGTGGAAGGCGAAGTCAAGCCGATTTCTGTCGATGACGCCTTCTTGATTTTGGAAGCATCATCCGCCGTGACCTTCGTGCCGGGCTACGGCATGGCGGTTGCGCAAGCGCAGCATGTTGTTCGGGAGCTCGGCGAGCTCTTGGAGAAGAACGGGGCCGAAGTGACGTTTGCCATTCATCCAGTCGCCGGGCGCATGCCAGGGCATATGAACGTTTTGCTCGCCGAAGCCAATGTACCTTACGATCAGCTTGTCGAACTCGAGGACATTAATCCGCGCATGGGCATGATCGATGTGGCCGTCGTCATTGGTGCCAATGATGTGGTCAATCCGGCCGCGCGCGAGGACGAAGGCAGCCCGATTTATGGCATGCCGATCATTAATGTCGATCACGCCCGCACCGTATTCGTACTGAAACGCTCAATGGCGTCGGGCTTTTCCGGCGTTGACAACCCGCTCTTTTTCGGCGATAACACACGCATGCTCTTTGGTGATGCCAAGGAATCCATTTCGGGCTTGGTCGCCCAATTCAAATCCTGACGGGATTGATGCGCTTTTTTCGCCGCTGTTCGCGGAACAACGCGCAGCGGCACCTGCGTCTTGGCGACCGATCAACTACGCGCCGGCCGTTGGCTCAACCAAAGCGCTGATTGAAGCTCGCTTCGAATCAGGCATGTCTTCAGCACTTAAAGCGCTCGTGCCACACGGTCCGGCAATGGCGCGCTGGCAGGCATCAACGGACGTCAATCATCCGCTGTATTGGGCTCGGGAATCGTGTTTTTTTAAGAATCCCGCGAGTCAAGTGGCGAGCACGGCGTTTCGTCCAGTGCGTTGTCTCGATCAAGTCACGACGAGTGAGCAGATTCTGATGCGATTTGAATGGGTCGAAGGCACGCCCGGCAGCGAATGGCGCGTCTCGGACTACGAGCAAGCAGCCTACGCGCTTGGCACTTGGCAACGAACCATCAAGTGCCTGCCAAACGCCCCGTGGGTGTGTCCTGACTGGCTTGGCGGCTATCTTGCATTGCGCGAAGGCGCTTTGGCGAGCCTCTCCGAGCCTGCTCTGTGGTCAAGGCACAATACATTTAGTGTTCAAGAACAAGAGCTTGTGAGTCAATGTCTTGAACGTTTACGGGGCTTGCGAGAGCAATTGCACGCTTGCCAGAAGCTTCCTGCGCACAATGACTTCTGGCCGCCCAATCTCTTCATGTCGCAAGAACAACTCGTCGCCATCGACTGGGCGTTTGTCGGTCCGGCGGCCATGGGCAGCGATATTGTGACGCTGCTATTCGATGCGATCTACGATGGCTTTTTGCGGCCGTCCGATTCCAATACACTCCTGACGCAGATCAAACGCGCCTATGCGGAAGGCGCGGAAATCGCAGACGACTCGTCGCTTGAATTTGCGCTGCATGCCGGGCTGGTGGTCAAGTATCTGTGGTTCTTCGCGCACGTGCTCTCGTCAGACGAAGAAATAAGGCGATTCCAGCTGGAAGCGCTGCAACTGGTGCTCAGCTCCGCGCGAACACTCAACCAAATCAACAAGCTCTAAACTCATTTACCATGTGCGTACGGACGAGCCCTGCGGCCTTGGCCTGAACCTCAAAAAAAGGACTCATATGCGCCCAAACACAACGCTGCGAACTTGGCGAGCTGGTGGACAGACGCTCGGTACTTGGATTGGCCTCGCGAACACCCAGGTCGCCGAACTCATGGCCAATTTCGACTTTGATTGGCTGTGTGTGGATACCCAGCATGGACTGGTGGACTATGCGGATCTATGCAACATGCTGCCTGCCATTTCGACCACGGACACGACGCCTTTTGTGCGCGTGCCGTGGAATGAACCCTACGTCATCATGCGCGCGCTCGACGCCGGTGCATATGGTGTCGTCGTGCCGATGATCAACACTGCGGAAGATGCGCGCCGGGCGGTTGCCGCGTGCAAATACCCGCCCGAGGGGATGCGCTCCTACGGCCCATCGCGAGCGATTATTTACGGCGGTCCAGATTACGGACAAAAGGCCAATGACGAAATTGCCGTGATTCTCATGGTCGAAACCGATGAAGGCCTCGCCAATGTTGAAGAAATCGCCGCCACGCCAGGTGTTGACTGCCTGTTCATCGGGCCCTCAGACTTGTCACTTGCCGTCGGCCTCGAACCCGGCAAGGGATGGGGGGAACCAGCGTTCAACGAAGCGGTTGCCGCCATTGAAGCGGCTTGCGCTCGACACGGCATCGCCATCGGCCTCTACACACATTCGACCGAACTCGCGATCGAGTTCTGGCAGCGCGGCTATCATATGGTCGATTTACTCGGCGACTCGCGTCTGCTCGCTGCTGGCGTTCGCGAAGCGTTGAGTGCAATCGGCCACTTGCGCACGAAACCAGATAATTCCACACCGGAGCTTTATTAGTGCCTCGCTTTCGAAATAACATAGTAATGAGAGGCTGTGCCCGCCCGCATGACAAGGCGCGTCGCGCAGGGAATATCGGGTATATTGCCAAGCGGCGCAACGCGGTCATGCGGGCGGGCACAGCCTCCCGAAGGGCGCATCACTGGCGCCCGTGGCTTCGTTACAGCCCTTAGCAATACAAGCCAAGTATTGCCTGCGGTCTGTGCCTCGCCTCAGGCGCCAGTGATTGCGCTCATTGCTATGTTATTTCGAAAGCGAGGCACTATGCTTACTTGGCAAATCGGCGATGTCCGCGTGACACGCATTGTTGAACTTGAAATCGGGGGCGTTGCCCGCTTCATCCTGCCGGATGCGACGCGCGAAGCCTGCCAGCCGATGCGGTGGATGATGCCGCACTTCGCCACAGACACAGGCGAACTCATCATGAGCGTGCATGCGCTCATCGTCGAATCGGAAGGGCAGCAGATCGTCATCGACACCTGCATCGGCAATGACAAGCAGAACCGCATCCTTCCTGGCTGGAACGGGCTGCAAACCAGCTTTCTTAAGGATTTTGAAGGTGCGGGATTCTCGCGCGAGTCCATCGACACGGTGCTCTGTACGCATCTGCATATCGACCATGTCGGCTGGAACACCATGCTTGTTGATGGTGAATGGGTGCCGACCTTTCCGAATGCCGACTATCTGATGGCGACAAAGGAATGGGATCATTGGCGCACCGAAGATGATGTCCACACCCAGGCGATTCTCGCGGATTCTGTCAAGCCGATCTTTGATGCGGGCTTGGCGCGCCTTGTGGACACCGACCATCGCATTACAGGCGAAGTCTGCTTGCAGCCAACGCACGGACACACGCCCGGCCATGTCAGTGTGCATATCAACTCACGCGGGCAGGAGGCCATGATTACCGGCGACAGCCTGCACCATCCCTGCCAAATTGAACACCCGGAATGGTGCTCGCCAGCGGACTCGGATTCGGGCCAAGCGCGCGCGACGCGCGAGTCCTTGATCGAACATTGGCACGAAGGACAGACGCTGGTGATCGGCACCCACTTCGCCGCGCCAACGGCAGGACGGGTGCAACGCTTTGAAGACGGAGGCTACTGGCTCGACATTGAATAATAATCAGGCAGTAGTCGGGCGACAATCAAGCAATGAGTGACGCGCTTGGCGACATTCTCTTTGACGCTTCGGCCTCGCACGCTTCTAGTGTCTGTTTGCGATTGCTGAGCGGAGAGATTTGGCGCTATTCGGATGTGCAAGATCAAGCGCTGCGCATGGCCGCTGAGCTTCATGCGCGCGGCGTATCGCAAGGAGAGCGGGTCCTCGTGCAAGTCGAGAAGTCTCCGCATGCGGTGTGCTTGTATCTTGCCTGCGTGTATGCGGGCATCGTCTATGTGCCGCTCAATACCGCCTACACCGTTGCGGAAATCGATTACTTCGTCAAAGATGCCAAGCTGCGGCTACTCATTCGTGACGAGGCGAGCCTTGCGCAAACAGATGTTCCTGCGCTCACACTGAATGCGCTTGTCGAATCAAGCTGCAACCGTGCGCCGCTTGCGCGTCCTGTGGCTGCCGGGCGCGACACGCCAGCAGCCATCCTCTACACGTCCGGCACCACCGGACGGCCGAAGGGTGCGCAATTAAGCCACGGCAATTTGGTGTCGAACGCGCAAGCGCTGCGTCAAGTCTGGGAATGGCGCGATGAAGACGTGCTGCTCCATGCCCTGCCGATCTACCATGTGCACGGCCTCTTTGTCGCATTGCACGCGGCGCTCTTTGGCGGCAGCGAAATACGCTTCCTGCCTCGATTCAATGTGGAAGACGTGCTCGCCATGCTGCCTGGATGCAGCGTTCTCATGGGCGTGCCGACGCACTATGCACGGCTGCTCGACTCACCGGCATTCGATGCCGAGCTGACGAAAAGCGTGCGGTTGATGATTTCAGGGTCAGCGCCGATGACGAGCGCGCTGCATCAGCGGCTTCGTGCGCGCGCCGGCAAATTTGTGGTCGAGCGCTACGGCTTGACCGAAGGCATGATTCTGACTTCCTGTGCAATTGACGCGGCAGACAAGCCGGGCAGCGTCGGCTACGCCTTGCCTGGCGTGGATTTGCGCGTTGCTCGCAGAGGTATCGGCGAGGACATAGGCGAAATCGAAGCCAAAGGCCCGGGCATTTTTCTTGGCTATTTCGGCAATAGGCAAGCGACCATCGACGTGATGACGAGCGATGGCTATATCCGCACCGGCGACCTCGGACGACTAGATGCGGACGGCGCGCTGACGATTACCGGACGCGCGAAAGACCTCATCATCAGTGGCGGCCTCAACGTCTACCCTCGGGAAGTCGAAGCGGAGATCGATCGCTTGCCGGGCGTTGCTGAATCTGCCGTCATCGGTGCGCCGCACGCCGATTTTGGCGAGGGCGTGGTGGCTGTGATTGTCGGCGACTCGCCGGGATTTCCTGATGCCTTGCCACTCGAAGTCGTGCGAAGCGAACTGACAGGCCGGCTCGCGCGCTTCAAGCTCCCGAAGGCTGTCGTGCATGTGGACGAACTGCCGCGCAATCAGATGGGCAAGGTGCTGAAGAATATCCTCCGCGATCTGCACAAGGGCATATTCTCTGGCAATGAATAGTTCGCTTGCGCAGCGCATTCGCATCGTCCTCGTTGAGCCCTCGCATCCCGGCAATATCGGCGCTGCGGCGCGAGCGATGAAAACCATGGGCCTCTCAAAGCTCGTCCTTGTGCGGCCGAAGCGCTTTCCCGACCCGCAAGCCGAATGGCGTGCGGCTGGCGCAAGGGATGTGCTGGAACGCGTCTCGACCACGAGCAATCTGCGCGAGGCGATCAGCGATGCGACCTTCGTGGTTGGCACCACGGCGCGTGCGCGGCGCATGGCGTGGCGGCAACTGAGCCCGAGGCTTGCCGCGCCGGAAATTCTCGTCAAGGCCGAGCATGGCGAGGTGGCTGTCATCTTTGGCCGCGAAGCCGATGGCCTGTCCAACGACGAGCTTGACCTATGTCATTTGCATGTGTGCATTCCGGCGTCCTCTGCCTACGGTTCGCTGAATCTCGCGATGGCCGTGCAAGTGGTGTGCTATGAACTCCGCTGCGCGTATCTCGAAGGGCAGGGAGAGGCCATGCACCCCCTGGCCTGGGATCGACCGCGCGCAACGTCCGAGCAAGTCGAGCACCTATTCGCGCATCTCGAGTCGCTGGCGAACTCGCTTGAGTTCTTGCCGGGCGAGCATCACACCGTCGTCATGCGCCGCATTCGCCGCATGATCGGGCGCATCGAGCCCGATGTGACTGAAGTCAGTATGCTGCGGGGTATATTGTCCGCGATTGAAAAGCAGATCCACCGTGCCTGAACCCATCTACCTAGACTACGCCGCGACCACGCCAGTCGATCCGCTTGTCCTGGCAAAGATGCAGGAATGCCTGCTTGCTGAAGGCAACTTCGGCAACCCGGCGTCGAGCACCCACGTGTTTGGCTGGCGCGCAAGCGAAGCTGTCGAAGAAGCGCGCGCCGAGTTGGCTGAGCTGATCGGCGCCGATCCGCGAGAAATCGTGTGGACGTCCGGTGCGACAGAGTCCGACAATCTCGCGATCAAAGGTGTTGTGGAAGCGAGTGGTCAGCGTCACGCACACATTGTCACCAGCCGTATCGAGCACAAGGCGGTAATCGATTCGTGCAAGTACCTCGAATCCGTCGGGCATCGCGTGACTTGGCTCGCGCCCGATGCGGATGGCCTCGTTACCGCTCGGCAGGTGGAAAATGCCGTCCGCGACGACACGGCGCTGGTGTCGATCATGTATGCCAACAACGAAATTGGCACCGTCAATGACATCGCGGGCATCTCGGAAGCGTGCGCGCGCCGCGGCGTGCCGTTGCATGTCGATGCCGCGCAGATGGTCGGCAAGCTCCCCATCGACGTGTCTGCGGTCAAAATCGATTTGATGAGCATTTCCGGGCACAAGCTGTACGGGCCGAAGGGCATCGGCGCGCTCTATGTGCGGCGCGCAGCGGTGAAGCCGCGACCGCAGATCCACGGCGGCGGCCATGAATTTGGCTTGCGCTCTGGAACGCTTGCGACGCACCAGATCGTCGGCTTGGGCGAAGCGGCGCGCATTGCTCGCGCCCAGCTCAGCAGCGAGGTCAATCGACTCAAGCGTCTGCGAGACGACTTCTTGCACAGGCTGCGCGTCCTTGACGGCGTGCGCATGAACGGTAGCGAGGACAATCGCCTGCCGGCGCTCGTCAATCTCTCATTTGAAGGCGTAGACGGCGAAACGCTGATCAATGCCATGACCGGCATCGCCGTATCGAACGGCTCGGCGTGCACGTCGGCGAGTGTGGAACCTTCCTATGTGCTCTCCGAACTCGGCCTTGCGGACGAGCTCGCTTTCGGCTCGGTGCGCTTCAGTTTCGGGCGCTTTAATGAAGCGGGCGATGCAGCCGCCGCAGCCAGTGAAGTTCTTCGCGTGGTGCGCGCCTTACGAAGCACTTAGCAACCTATGTATATTCTGATCAAGTCCATCCTTGGACTTGATCAGACTCGCCAAGCTTCAGTTGCGATTGAAGCTTTGCTCGCGAATTCAATGCCTTACGGCACTTAATTCAGTGGGTACATCCGTGTACCCACCCCTGCGGGCGGCTCCGCCGTGCATTCCCGCTCCTGCGGGAATGTCAGTGGGTACATCCGTGTACCCACCCCTGCGGGCGGCTCCGCCGTGCATTCCCGCTCCTGCGGGAATGTCAGTGGGTACATCCGTGTACCCACCCCTGCGGGCGGCTCCGCCGTGCATTCCCGCTCCTGCGGGAATGTCAGTGGGTACATCCGTGTACCCACCCCTGCGGGCGGCTCCGCCGTGCATTCCCGCTCCTGCGGGAATGTCAGTGGGTACATCCGTGTACCCACCCCTGCGGGCGGCTCCGCCGTGCAT
>JAPOTJ010000067.1 GCA_026709225.1 Gammaproteobacteria bacterium
CAGCCACGCCGAGGAGGCCGGCCGCGCCACAAACTGGGGAATTTTCAATCGGCACCTTTGGGTATTATTCAACCGGCATTGACAGCTGTTGCCGGAAGGGACGCCGGTGTGGCTGCGGGCGGACAACGCGTACTACCGGGGGAAGCTGGTCGGGTTCTGCCGCGAACGGGGGTGGGACTACTCGATCAGCCTGACGGACGACCGCAAGCGCAGGCCGGTGCTCGAGGTGCTGGAAGGGCTGCCGGAGTCGGCGTGGGAGGACATCGGGATGGGCGAGCAGGCGGCGTTCTCGCTGCACCGTCCGCAGGGCTGGGAGGAGCAGTGGTACGTGGTCGTGCGCAAGCTGGTGGAAGGGAGGCGGAAGGTGCTGATCCCTGCGCACACGGTGATCCTGGTGTCGCGGAACGACCTGCCGCTGAAGGAGCTGGCGCGCCGGCACCGGGGGAAGCGAGGGCAGGAGAACGCGTTCAAGGGGCCGCTGGTGGAGCTTGGTCTGCACCACCCGCCGTGCCGGGGATACCGGGCGAACCAGGCGTTCTACGCGTGCGGGCAGCTGGCGCAGCTACTGCTAGTGGCGATGCAGTACGGGCTGCTACCGAAGGCGGCGAGGAAGCACGGGCTGCGGCCGCTGGTGCGCCATGCGGTGCGGACGGTGGAGAGGCTGGTGCGCACCGGCAGGCGGTGAGTGCTGCGCTTCGCGAAGAACAACTTCCGGCTGGACTGGCTGTACTGGTGCGCGGTGCGGCTCGGGTGACGCCCCACGGGGGGCGCCCTGGCGCAACGGGCGGGCGCTACCGGGGGCGGCGGGCTGGTCTTCGCGTCGAGCCGGAGAACAGGCCGAAAACGCCCGTATCCGAAGCGGAAATCCGCGGGCGGGCGCATCGAAACCGCCGTCCTTGAACTTAACAACAGGAACCGCGCCCCAAGAAACTCAACTCTGCTGCCTTAACAGGGGATTGAGGGAATGACGAACTCGCATCACGGGAAAGTTTTATAGGCGGTCTTTCCAAATATATGGCTTCGAGAAAACAAACCACGGTGACAACAAGTCGGGATACCAGTGGCGAAGCTAGTGTCCTGTCCCATAAATAAGTGTGGGCGAATCTTGACGGGCAAAACCTGTCGGGGTGTGCCCGACAGCTAGGGTATCTTTGGCGACAAATGGAAAAGGTTGGTCAACAGGTTGATCTGACGCTGATTAAAATGGCGATCCGGTCGGGTTTGGCACATGCACCGCAGCAAGAAGAAGCCGTACCTTCTTTTGAAGAAGCGCAAACACATTTCAAGCATCTTGGATTGCTTTGGTCAATGACAGGGTATGACGAAGGCCCATGGTCGCTAGGTCTCCCCTCTCTTTTCGACTATGTTGAATCGAAGTTTCATGAGCCGAGGAAAGTGGTGCATCATGATGTGCTTCCAAATCTCGAAGCTGATATGGATGCGTTGTTTCAGCGAACTAGTTGGGGCGCCGAGCCGCAAAAGGACTCATAGGAGATTGACCATGCCATTCACGCTTGCCAATTTTACAAGGCGGCAATCATCGTCAATCCTGCCCCCGCGATAGCTGCCGCAATCAACGCATACGGAATTTGCGTCAGCGCGTGTTCCATGACGCCGCAGCCACTGCCTTGCGCCGAGAGCACGGTCGCGTCCGAATAAAAGCAGGCGTGACTGCCAAACGCGCTCGCCGACAGGAGCGCGCCAATCGCGAGCGGCTCGCTGACGCCGACATTGGCCGCGAGCGGCAAGACGATTGGAATCGCGATCACGAACACGCCCCAGCTTGAACCGGTGGCAAAAGAAATCAGCGCCATGGTTGTGAACACGACCACGGGCAGCAGGACGGGCGTCATGTACGGGGTGACGTTTTCGATGACAAACGGAGCGAGTCCGAGTTGATCATTGACTTCTTTGAACATGAACGCGACGACGACAATCGTGAGCGCGGGCACCATGATCTTGATGCCGTCGAGCACTGCATCGAACATCTCTGCCCATGCCATCAGCCGCTGCACGCCGTAGAGCACAACTGTCACCGCGACTGCCAAAATCACGCCGATTTGCACATCGAGATCGAACCAAGCGCTGAAGCCAAGAAGCGCGATGATTGGCACCAGGAAATGATAGATCGAGACGCGCGAGCTTGTCGTCGATATTTCAATTTCATCTGATTGCTCTGCGGATACGCGAGGCTCGGCAGCCATCTTTGCTGCGGCAGCCTCGGCGCGTTTCATCATGCCGAGATCTGGCATGCGCCCGATGGCGACCAGCGGCACCATCAGCGCCGCGATCCATGGGTAGAGCATGTAGGGGATCGCGCTGATATAGACCGACAACCCCTCCCCTGCCGCCGCCACATCTGATGCTTCGAGCACGCCTGCAAAGAACACTGCCCATGTGGAGATTGGCATCAGCAGGCAAATTGGCGCAGCGGTCGAGTCCACGACATAGGCGAGCTTTTCTCGCGACACTCCGAATTTATCCGTGACTTTGCGCATGGCCGACCCGACAGCCAAGGCATTGAGGTAATCGTCAATGAAGATCAGCAATCCTAGCGACCATGTGTACAGGAGCGCGCTCTTGCCATCTTTTGCGCGCGCCGCGAGCACCCGGCTGAACGCGTTGGTAGCGCCGACCTTTCGCAAGAGCACGATGAGGCTTCCCATGAGGCCACATACAACGATTACCCATGCGACTGTCTCATCCATCATCACATCGAGCAGGATGGACGAGAAGTTAGCTGGCGTGGACCAAGGTTCGAGCAACAGCAGGCCAGCGAGCACGCCCGCCAAGAGGGATTCAATGGGACGCCGCGTGAGCAGCGCCGTGATCACAGCGACCGCTGCTGGCAGGAGTGATATCCAAGTGGGTTCTGGTGTCAAAGTTTTAACGGTGCTTCAGGCTTCGACAACACATGGGTGCGTTGTCAGACGGCACTCTTGTGTCTTGTCTCTAAAACACCATCCATACTGGGCACTCCATACTGGGCACTGTCAGAGTGGGGCAAGGCTGACAACTTTATGATGTAAGTATATGTTCTAATTGTCTTTTTCTGCAAAATTGCTGTGATCAGATATCATAGTGCGTTTCGGTGTTTTTTTCGTTCCAATCGTCCTTCCTCCTTCTTTCTAGTGGCTCTCCATCCGATTTCCCGGATGTCCCGCCTTCTATACGGGCTTCTGGGCTTTTGAGAGTCTTTGGGTTTGGTGCCGGATGGCTGTTTTTGGCAGTTTTGACATACCCGGCCCCACTCCCGAAATTCAAGCGTTTTTTTTTTTCTAAGGGGTTTACGGTAGGCAGAGGTTGGCGTTATTGAGGACGGCGATGTAGTGGTCCCAACACGCATTGGCCTCGGACTGGAAATGCCGCATCAGCGGCCCTTGGTAGCCCAAATCGTCGTCGAAGACTCCCTTGAAGGCGATCTGCCCCCGATAGGCCAGAAAGCCAGCCTTCTCTAGACATTCGAAGCCCAGTCCGCCGGGACCCTGCACCAACGTGTTCAAGTCGGTGAGACCGGATGCGGAGCGCGTGACATCGCCGACCACAGTGTGGTCGTGAGTGATGCTGCAATCCACGCGGACCACATCACAATGGCTGTGATTAGCTTGGGCGTTCCAGTTGTCGTACTTGCCCATGTCGATGCGGTACTCGCCCGGAATGGCCGAAGGCAGGCAGGCAGGCTGCGCGTGGGCGGCTAGGGGTGTGAGGCATAGGCTGAGGGTGATGAGCAGGATGCGTCTGGCATTCATGGAGCTTTCCTCGGCAATGATGTCGCGACCATTGTACAGGAGTTGCACCTGCGGTAACTTGGGCGTGGATGCATGGCTTGACGGCGCGGGCCTTCGCCTTGGTGCCGCGCGGCACTCGGAAGCGCAGCGCTCGGCGGGGCCGTTTGCCCTCGGATTTCATGGGTGCGTTGTAGGTTGACTGCGACTTGGCGGTCTCAAGTATACAAGTCCCAAATTATGGCGGGCCGGCTTCTATTGCGGCGAGGTTGATACCGGCTTCAATGTCCGCCAACGAAAGAGCTTGCGCGGAACGCCATAAAGTTGCTTGTTTTACAAATGCCTTCTGGCGGAGAGGGAGGGATTCGAACCCTCGATAGGTGATTAACCCATACTCCCTTAGCAGGGGAGCGCCTTCAGCCGCTCGGCCACCTCTCCGAATAAGCGTATGAGAACATGAATGATACTTGAATCTCAAACTTGCTGGCGCCGAACGAAAGCGCCTGTAGCCTATGGGCACGGATTTAGGCTTGCGTAATAGGCGGCCAAGTCTTCAATGTCCTGATCGCTGAGATTTTGTACAAACGGCTGCATGGTGATCTCTTCGCGCTCGCCGTCACGAAAACGGCGAATCTGCTTGGCGAGATACTGCGCATGTTGGCCTGCGAGGCTCGGCCATATGGGATTGATCGACACGCCAGCAGTCCCGTGGCATGCGGCGCACAGCGCGGCCTTGACTTGCCCAGCGCCGGCATCGCCTTTCGATGTCTCGGCGACAGACCATGCCGAAAGCGTCATCATGCACCCAAGCCATGCGAGTAGCCGGCGGGCAGATTGAGTTTGCAGAAAAGACATGTGTCGAGGTTGCTGCATTCGTCTTTGACCTCCGCGGTAGAGAATCGAATGATGAGTACTAGCGCGTGTTCACACTATGCCCGCCGACGCTGCCGAGACCCGTTTTCCGCCAGACAAGGCCGAGCGAGCGCTGTGGGGCTTACCCCCCATGAGCGAGCGAGAACGAAGGCTGGCGGAAAACGGGGCCGGCCCGAAGGGTTGTCGCCTGAGCAAGAGCCGGAGCGAGCGCGTTTGAGCATGTGATTCACCTTTTTCGGCTCTTGCTCAGGGGACAACAGCGTCGGCGGGCATAGTGTGAACACGCCCTAGTCCCGATACGGGCGCCGACTACCCCTTGTCGATTGCTGACTTGCTTCCCGAGCTGCCTCTCGCTCATCCTTGAGATCAGGATCAACCACCTCGTCTCGATTCACCTGCACATCGCGCGGGGCATCAATGCCGAGCCGCACTTGCGCACCTCGAACCGAGAGCACCTTGACCCGAATCTGGTCTCCGATAAGAACCGACTCGCCGAGCCGTCGTGTAAGAATGAGCATTGCTACTTCCCCGTGTGTGGTGCCGCTGTATGCGAGCACCTTATTGATCAAGCCCGAAGGCAGAATGCACGCAGCGAACACCTAATTCTAGGTATCGCTCGGCAATGACAACAGAAATTTTGATTTCAGAGGTACTTACCATCTGAATGTTAATACCTTCCTTAGCGAGCGCATCGAACATTTTGGTGGCGACGCCAGCATGAGAGCGCATACCAACGCCGACCACTGAAAGCTTCACGATGTCATCGTCGCCGACAACTTCGCGACCTCCGACTCGGTCGCGAACATCGCGAACCAGCCGCATGACGTGCGAAAAATCTTGGCGCCGCACCGTGAAGGTAAAGTCGGTGTGCCCGTCGAGCGCAGTGTTCTGCACGATCATATCCACTTCAATGCCGGCATCGCCAACGGGTCCGAGAATGTCCGACGCCACTCCGGGCGTATCGGGCACTCCGACAAAAGTAATCTTGGCTTCATCCTTTGAATAGGTGACGCCAGACACGAGTGGTTGTTCCATCGCCGTCTCCTCATGGGTAATAAGCGTACCGGTGTTTTGGCTGTCGTCCTCGACAAAGCTCGATAGCACCCGCAAGGGCACCTTGTACTTGTTGGCAAATTCAACGCTGCGCACCGCAAGCACCTTGCTGCCCAAGCTTGACAGCTCCTGCATCTCTTCAATGGTGATTGCATCAAGGCGGCGCGCGCTTGACACGATGCGCGGGTCGGCCGTGTATACGCCATCAACATCGGTGAATATCTGGCACTCATGCGCCTTGAGCGCATAGGCAACCGCGACTGCGGTGGTATCGGAGCCGCCTCGGCCCAAGGTCGTGATTTCGCCATCGGGTCCAACGCCTTGAAATCCAGCAATGACTGGCACGACGCTCTTGTCCAAATCGGCGCTCAAATGCCTAGTGTCCATATCGACGATACGTGCCCGCATGTGAGAGCCGTCGGTGCGGATGGCGACTTGCGAGCCAAGATAAGAGCGCGAAGCGTGCCCGCGCGCTCTCAGCGCGAGCGCGAGTAGCGCAATCGAGACTTGCTCGCCAGCGCTCATGAGCATATCCATTTCACGCCCGCCACCTTCTGCGCCAAGTCTTCCGCCCATGTCAATCAAGCGGTCGGTTTCGCCAGCCATGGCCGACACCACGACCACCACGCGATGCCCAGATGCAAGCCAGCGGTCAATGCGATCAGCCACCGACTCAATGCGTTCGAGCGAACCGACCGACGTACCGCCATATTTTTGCACGTACAGCGCCACTAGACGGCTGCCTCCGCCCATTTCGGAAGCGCGGCGAGTGCGCTGGCGAGCTTCGCTGCGTCACCACCGCCAGACTGCGCGAAATCGTCGCGTCCGCCGCCGCGCGCACCGATCATGTCGCCGAGGAAGGCAAGCGCTTGGCGCGCAGAGAGTCGAGTGCAGTCCGCGCTGCGTCCTGCGACAAGGCGCACCTTGCCATTGCTCGATGCCGCCAGCACCGCCAGCGATGGCTGCCGTCGCGTGCGCACCAAATCCAAGAGCTTCGCAATATCCATGCCCTGCCCCGCTTCAAGCAGCACGCTCACGTCTTGCGCAACGATCCACACACCTTCGACGTCGCAACCGCCTGCGGCAATATCTTCGGCGAACTGATGCGCAAGACGCAATGAAATGGCTTCGAGCGACTTGTTTAGACGCGCTCGCTCCGTCAGTAGTGATTGCGTTTTGGATACAAGTTCCTCGGTGCCTACTTGCAGAATTGCACGTAGCGAGTCTATTTGCCCCGCTGTGTGCCGCAGCCACTCGCAGGCGCTTTCTCCGGTCACAGCTTCGATGCGTCGCACGCCAGCCGAGATCGCGGATTCCGCAGTAATCTTGAATAGTCCGATATCGCCAGTGCGCGTCACATGCGTACCGCCACACAGCTCGACTGAAAAACCATTGCCCATATCGAGCACGCGAACTCGTTCGTCGTACTTCTCGCCAAACAAGGCGATAGCACCGGCGTCGAGCGCTTCGTCAAACGATGTAACACGTGTCGTGACAGATGAGTTCTCACGAATGCGATGATTCACTATGGACTCGATTCGGTCAATTTCATTTTGCGTCACCTGCTGGTCATGGGAGAAATCGAACCTGAGGCGGTCATCGGCAACGAGCGAGCCTTTTTGCGCGACGTGCGTGCCGAGTGTTTCTCTAAGCGCCGCGTGCAGCAGATGTGTTGCCGAATGATTCAAACGAATGCGGGCGCGTCGCTCGGCGTCGATCTTCGCATGCACCGCGTCACCCACACGCAGCATGCCCTCACTCAGCTCCCCGTCGTGCAGGAATTGATCGCCGCTCTTGCGCGTGTCCCTCACACGAAAGCGCGCGCCTTGCGCTGCAAGCAGCCCCGTATCACCCACCTGCCCGCCGGATTCGGCATAGAAAGGTGTTCTATCCAAGAGGACAACCCCCTTGTTTCCGTGTTCAAGTGCATCAACTTCAACGAGGTCATCGGCAATGTCCTCGCCTTCTGCGCGAAACAGAGAAATGACCCTGGCCATATGCGCTTCCTCAACATAGCCGGTGAATTCCACGCTGCGATCAGAAATCACGCGCTGATCGAGATCGTCCGCGAACTTCGTGCGCGCCCGGCCGCGTGCGCGCTGCGCTTGCATCTCGCGATCAAAGCCATCCTGATCGATGCGAATGCCGCGTCCGCGGGCCACATCGGCCGTCAGGTCGGCAGGAAACCCGTAGGTGTCATAGAGCTTGAAGACGACGCTTCCCGGCAACTCATCGCCCTTGAGCGCGGCGAGCGACTCCTCTAGGATGCGCATGCCGGCATCCAAGGTGCGCGAGAAACGAAGCTCCTCACGCAGGATCGCAGTTTCGATATTGTCTTTTTTTTCAATTATTTCTGGATAGGCGCTTGCCATCGATTCGATAAGCGGCTCGACCAGTGCGTGAAAGAACGGCTCGCGCGCACCGCATTGATATCCGTAGCGCAGCGCGCGGCGAATGATCCGCCGCAGCACATAGCCGCGGTCATCGTTCGAGGGCATCACTCCATCGCACATGAGAAACACCGTTGAACGAATGTGATCGGCGATGACGCGCAAGGGCGCTTCGCCACGTCTCGCTTCGGGGAGCAAGGTCGCTGCGGCAGTCATCAGCGATGTCAAAGCGTCGGTTTCATAGTTGCTATGGACGCCCTGCATGATGGCCGCAACGCGCTCAAGACCCATGCCTGTGTCGACGCCGGGCGTTTTCAGCGGCGTGAGCGCACCGTCAGGAGACCGATCGAATTGCGGAAACACAAGATTCCAGATTTCAACGTAGCGATCACCATCCTCGTTTTCAGAACCCGGCGGTCCGCCGTCCAGCGCGCTGCCGTGATCGTAGAAAATTTCGGAGCATGGGCCGCACGGCCCGACATCGCCCATCGTCCAAAAGTTGTCCGGATGATCAATGACTCTGTCTTTTGCCAAGCCGATGCGCTCAACCCACAGGCGGCGCGATTCGTCGTCATCCGGATGCACTGTCACCCAAAGAGCGCTTGTTGCCAGCTGCAGATGATCGGTCACGAATTCCCATGCCCACTTGATCGCATCCTCCTTGAAATAGTCGCCAAAGCTGAAGTTGCCGAGCATCTCAAAAAAGGTATGGTGGCGAAGGGTGTGGCCGACGTTGTCGAGATCGTTGTGCTTGCCGCCGGCGCGCACGCACCGCTGCGCACTCGTGGCACGCGAATAGCTTGGTCGGGCGCTGCCAATCAAGGCCTCCTTGAATTGCACCATGCCTGAATTTGTGAACATCAGCGTTGGGTCGTTGCTTGGTACGAGCAAGCTCGACGGCACGCGCGTGTGCCCGCGCGCCGCAAAGAAATCGAGGAACGCCGTGCGAATCTCAGCGGACGACCTCGGCACTTGTTGCCTGCGCGAATGATTCATTTGACTATTGACCAGATGAAGTAGCGCACTAGCGTCCGAGCAGCGAGAAGATCATGTCAATAGGAAATCCGCGCCCAGCGAGGAAACGCGCTTGACGGTCAAACTCATCGCTGTCCGCTGGCAGCCCTTCCCCGAACCGCTTTGCTTTGGCAATTTTGCCAACATCGTGCCAAGCGTAGGTATCAGTGATTTCACGGGCGAGCTCTCGCTCAATACCACGCGACCTGAGCTCCGCCCCCACCAGCAGCGGTCCCTTACCACGCGCCGCGCGAACTCTCACCAGCGACTCTGCAAAACGCCTGTCTGAAATGGCGCCTTCCGCAATGAGCTTGTCCATGACTTCGGTGATGCGCGATTCGCTGACGCCTTTGCGGGTGAGCCGCTGCCGGGCTTCGCGGACGGAATGTTCCCGCCGTGCCAGCCAGCCAAGCACCCAAGTCTCGGCATTTTGGTCGGCATTTTCCTGCTCACGTTTCCTTGGAGACATTACTGTTGCGCTCGCGTCCTATGGTCGCGCTAACGCGGTGCCGCTGGAATCAGCTTGCCGCGCAACGCCCCTTCGATCTCGGCAAGCATATCGCCGTGTTCGAGTAGGAAATTCGCAGCGTTCATCTTGCCTTGGCCAATCTTGTCCTGCTTGTAGCTGAACCACGCGCCCGATCGCTCGACCAAGCCTTCGCGCACGCCGAGATCGATGACCTCGCCGACCCGGAAGATCCCTCGCCCATAGAGAATTTGAAACTCGGCTTGGCGAAACGGTGGCGCGACCTTGTTCTTCACGACTTTGACGCGCGTCTCATTGCCAAGAATTTCATCGCCTTGCTTGATCATGCTGGTGCGGCGAATATCAAGGCGCACCGAGGCGTAGAACTTCAGCGCGTTGCCGCCGGTGGTGGTCTCCGGCGAGCCATACATGACACCAATCTTCATGCGTATCTGGTTGATGAAAATGACCAGCGTGTTTGAGTTCTTGATGTTCGCAGTCATCTTGCGAAGCGCCTGACTCATCAGCCGCGCTTGCAGGCCGACATGCGCATCGCCCATTTCGCCCTCGATCTCGGCTTTTGGCGTGAGCGCGGCAACCGAATCGATGACGACCACATCGACTGCGCCGGAGCGCACGATCATGTCACAAATCTCCAGCGCCTGTTCGCCGGTGTCGGGTTGTGAGATCAAGAGGTCATCGGTATTCACGCCGATCGCATTGGCATAGGTCGGATCGAGCGCATGCTCGGCATCGATAAACGCGCATGTCCCACCGGCGCGCTGCGCCTGTGCGACTACTTCCAAAGTCAACGTCGTTTTGCCCGAAGCCTCGGGGCCGTAGATCTCCACGATTCGGCCGCGCGGCAAGCCGCCGATGCCGAGCGCGAGGTCAAGACCGAGCGAGCCGGTTGAAATCGCAGGGACTGATACCGCTTCTCGGTCGCCGAGGCGCATCAATGATCCTTTGCCAAATTGACGTTCGATTTGGTCAAGCGCGGAACGCAAGGCCTGACCTTTCGAATCTTGTCTGTCCAGTTGTGTTGTCAAGGGGGGTGTTCTCTTGGTATTGCAGCGCACACTCTAGGAGTAATCGGCCAAGACCGCAAGACAAACGCTACAATTTCAGCCATTGCTTTGCTTTCTTGTGAGACATTTCATGCGATTGGCGGTATTTGCACTCTTATTGAGCGTGTTGGTCCTGAGCCGCCCACTTGACGCGAGGGTTGACATCGACATCGCTGACATTGATATTGAGGATGTCGAGATCAGACGCCTGCACGACGAGCTCGGGATACCTTCGGATTATGCTGAGCAAAGTGGGTTGCCAGCGCAAGATCCGCCCCTGTCGCTCGTCTCGGTGGGCGAGGACATGTACGGGCGCGAGCAGCGTCTCACACCGCAGGCAGCCGACGCATGGCGGCGGATGCAGAGCGCCGCAACACGCGATGGCGTCAGTCTATTGCTTGTCTCAGCCTTCAGGCCGCCGGCGTATCAAGCCAGTCTGCTGCGCCGAAAACTCGATCGCGGCGAGAGCATTGCCGAGGCGCTTCAAGCTGTGGCGGCACCTGGTCACAGCGAACATCAGAGCGGGCGCGCGATCGATGTCAGTTGCGCCGGATGCGCGGTGCTCGAGGTCGAATTTGAGCGCACTGAAACGTTTCAATGGCTGATGCAAAACGCTCAAATATTTGGCTTTTCATTGAGCTACCCGCGTGGCAATCCGCACGGCATCATGTATGAGCCTTGGCACTGGTGCTATGCGCCTGAAGACGCTCCTTAAGTAGCCAGATACGATCGCCGCCCCAGAATTGCTCGCCTTCGAATACAAAAGTCGGGACGCCGAATACATGATCTTCCTCGCCTGATTTGATCGCCTCGTCAAGCAGCTTCGCACCGCGCGTCACGGCAAACTCAGCGAATGCGTGCGCGTTGAAACCGAGCTCTTCGATGAGGGCAGTGACCTCTTCCATGCTGTCGATTTCGAGGCGATGCTCAAAGAAACGGGCGAACACCTCACGGCTGTACTTCACGAATGCGCCCTGCTCTGCAGCATAGAGACCGCCAAGAAGCGACGCTGTGGAATCGTAGACCTTGCGCGGTCCGCGGATGAGAACTCCGCCGCGGCGGTTGGCTAGCCTGCGCGCATCTTGATAGGAATAGCGCACCTTCCATTCAGAGTAGATGCTGCGTTCGCCCTTGCCTTTGATCCGCAAGAGGTAAGGCATCCAGCGAAGCTCAATGTCATGTTCCGATATAAGTTCCAAGGCGGGCTCGAATGCAATGTAGGCATAGGGGCTCTTGTAGTCGAAATAGGCTTTGACGATGGGACGCGATGGCATAAGTTCCTCCAAAAACTTTGTTCGTGTTCGCCGTTGCAGGTCTCTTCACGGGGTAGGCTGCGTCAAGCTACGGAGCGTTGCAGCGATACTGTCGACCACTTCGTCGAGGGTGCGGTCATCGATCTGCTCACGCCAATACAGCGTCGCCCCACGCTGGTCACGCTCGACCGCCAGCCAGTCTTTGGGAAGCGCACCATGGCAGTCGCCAAGTCTCGCTGCTGCTTGCGGGTCATCGCGAGGCACATGAAACGGTGGAAGCGGCGAAGTTGATGGCGGCGCGTGCAGCCGATAGGCGGCGCATTTGATCACCGGGCGCTTGAGGATGCCGCCGCTCGACACCCGATCTTCTGCACGCGGACTCGTATCTTCGATACGGGCAATCTCGACCACTAGTCCGCGCTGCCTCGCCCTCAGGCGCAGTTTCGAGAGTCGCCGCTCGCGCTCCCCGGGCATCAGCCAGAGAATCGGCCCGAAGGCCGCGATGAACAACAGACAAATGAGCGCCCAGATCATGATATGAAATCAACGTTGATGAAAGCTGCGTGTACCTCTGTCACAATATCGTCTCATGCTCGTCGCAATCAAGGATGACAGGCAAAAATGACAGGGCGCGTGCCTGATCTCAAGCGAATTCTTCTTGCCTCTGATCTCGCCGAAGACGCAAGACTCGTCGCAGCGCGGGCACGCATGATTGCCGACGCCTGCCATGCCGAATTGCACATCATTCATGTGATCGAACCGTTTAGCCTCAATTACGGCGGCGAGATTTCAATCGACCTGTCATCCGTACAGGATCAGATTCACGACCAAGCGACAGCGCATCTTGGTGACCTCGCTGGCGATTTCGCTATCGCGGAACACTGTCGTCATCTTGTGTTCGGCACCCCCGAAGCCGAGATTCACAAGGCAGCGGACACGCTCGAAGCAGACCTGATCGTTGTCGGCACCCATGGGCGACACGGCATCGCGCTGCTGTTCGGCTCGCAATCGACAAGCGTGCTGCACGGCGCCAACTGCGATGTGCTGGCTGTGCGTGTGCCAGATCGGTGAACACCAACCATTCCGATATCAGATTTCATGAGAACACACCACATATGAATTTCGTGCTCCGCTGCGCCTTTCAAGCCTCTCTCGTTTTGTGCTTTTCCGTTCTCCTCGCCAGCATCTGCGCGGAACGGGCGAACGCCTATGCTGGCGACGCTGCACAAGCGCGCGCAACCTACGAAGCCGCGGTCGCTGACTTCAATCGCAGGCGCTTCAGCGCATTTGAAGAAAAGCTGAACGCTCTTGCCGGGCATCCGCTTGCAGCCATGCTCGAGCAGCGCAAGATACGCCGCAATTTCAGCAAATATTCGGCCGAGGAGATTCTTGCCTTTCGCGAGGCGCATCGCCCATCGCTGTTCGCCGAACAACTCTTCAACGAATGGCTCGCTCATCTGCGTAGGCGCGGGGACTGGGAGACCCTCGCCCGCTACTACGAGCCGCAGCGCAGCGCCGAAATGCAATGCGCGTATCTGCGGGCGCTCTACAATTCTGGGCAGCGCGACAAGGCGTTTGAAGAGGTGCCGCGCCTGTGGGTGGTTGGCCGATCGCAACATGAAGAATGTGATCCGGTCTTTGATGTGTGGCTGGCGAAGAAGCGCTACACGCAAGCCGAAGTGTGGGACCGCATGTCGCTTGTCCATGCCAACGGGCAGCGTGGCCTCGGCAACTATCTGATGCGATTTGTCGCAGCAGACGGCAAAGCCATGGCCGAAGAACTCGCGCGCGTGCATCAGCGACCATCGCGCTTGTCCACCACGTCAAGATATGCGCGCGACACCCTCGCAACAAGGCGCGTCATCATGCATGGCCTCGGCAGGATGGTATCGAGCAACCCCGAAACCGCTGTGTCACTGTGGAAGCAGTACAAGGCATCGCATGACTTCAGCGATGAAGAAACCGAGCGCACAGAAAGAGCGCTGCTCAAAGAACTAGCGCGCCTTGATCGGACTTCGTTGCTGGCGCCCGCCAAGGAACTGCCCGACATTGCCGATGCGCACCTGTTTCGCGAAGTCGTCCTGTCCATGATGCGCCAAGGCGAATGGAAGGCAGCATTCAACCGTCTCGCCGACGCTTCGCCCGACCTGCTTGGTATCGACACTTGGCGCTACTGGCTGTGGCTCGCCGCCGAGCATCACCGCGCACTACCGCCAGAAGACCGTCAAATCGCTGTTGAGGCCGCCGATGCGCTTGCTGGAGAGCGTGGCTACTACGGATTCTTGATGGCCATGCGGCTTGAGCGGCCGCCAAGCTACGGCCATCAGCCGATCACGCTTGGGGAGGCAGAGCTTGTGCGCTTGCAAGCGCAGCCAGCAGCCATGAGGGTGATCGACCTCTATTACTTGGGCGAGGAGTCGAACGCAAGGCGCGAACTCGCACATGTATCCGAGCACCTCGCAGCCGCCGATGCCCGCATCCTCTTGAAGCGCGTGTGGGATATGGGCTGGATTAGCGATGCCATGATCAATGCCATGCGCGGACGAGCGCAGGACGACCTAGACCTTCGCTTCCCGCTCGCTTATGAGCACCTGTACCGGCAGGCCGCAACGCGAACGGGCGTGCCGCTGCCTCTGCTCATGGGCCTTACACGACAAGAAAGTCTGTTTCGGGTCAACGCCCGGTCTTCGGCAGGCGCGCGCGGTCTCATGCAGTTGATGCCGGGCACCGCGCGCTCGGTCGCACGGCAGCTTGGGCTGTCGCAGCCGCGCAGCACAGACCTGTACCAGCCTGAACTCAATATCGCCCTTGGCAGCAGGTATCTCGCCGACCGACTCGCCGACGGCAATGGCAATCGCGCACTTGCGGCGGCTGCCTATAACGGCGGCCCCGGCAATCTCCGAAAATGGCTCAGGGCCTACGGCGATCAACCGCTTGATCTATTTATCGAATCCATCCGTTTCTCGGAGACGCGAGAATACGTCAAGCTTGTCTTGTCCTTTAGCGCCATCTACGCATGGAAGCTTGAGCTTGACGCGCCGTTTCTGAACGAAAGCGAGATCGCCTTCGGGCGCGGCTTGAATGCGGGCACTGCGATTGCGATGCGCGCCAATCCGCAATGAGGCCGCATGCCAAGGCATTCGGCACCCTTCGCTGCCGGCCCGCAAGTCGTCCGCGCCAACCTCGGCAATCCCGTGCGTAGCAGTATGACCGATCGCGCACAAGGCGGAGCCGCCATTTGATTGATATCGGCGCCAATCTCACCCACAAGCGTTTCGAGCACGACTTGCAGGCGGTCATTGACTCTGCGCTGGATGCGGGTATGAGTCGCATGATCGTGACTGGTACAAGTCTTGACGAGAATCCAAAGGCGCGTGTACTGGCGAGACAGTATCCTGATCTGCTCGCGTGTACCGCAGGCGTGCATCCGCACCACGCTGACGAGGTCTGCACGCTGCCGGACTGGTTGGAGGCGCTAGCCCGGCAAGCTGAAGCGCCGGAAGTCTGCGCACTCGGTGAAACCGGTCTCGACTATCATCGCGGGTTCGCATCCCGCGAGAATCAGCAACGGGTATTCAACGCGCAGCTCGACTTGGCAGAGCAACTCAAAAAACCTCTGTTTGTGCATGAACGCGACACCGATGGCGCCCTCGCGGACATGCTCGTCGCCCGCCAGTCGAACATTGTGGGCGCGGTTGTGCATTGCTTCACCGGCACGCGCGAAGATCTTGTTCGCTATCTCGATGCCGGCTTCATGATCGGCGTTACCGGATGGTTGTGCGATGAGCGCCGCGGCACGCGCCTACAGACGCTGATCGGAGACGTGCCCGAAGACCGCTTGATGATTGAAACCGACGCGCCCTACCTGATGCCGCGAAATATGCCGAAGCCATGGGCGCATCGGAACGAGCCTGCAAACCTCGTCTGGGTGGTCAGGAAACTGGCCGAACTCACAGGCCGCGACGAAACTGAGATCAAACACACGACGGCACAGAATGCGTCTCGCTTCTTTTTCCTTGCGCGCGCATCCGAAGCATGAGCACGCGACGATTCAGCACTGGTGCCACTCGCTACCCGCTGCCGGTTTCAGGCCAGATTCGCTGGTGCCGGGAAGGCACCGGCCAGGTGGCAAGATTCGATCTGCCGCCACTCGCAAAAGACAGCTTGATCGTGCCGAGCTTCAGCGCCACCGGCGAGGGATGCAACTGGTCGGCGACATGGTACTTTCGCAACGGCGACAAGCGCTGGCAGCTCGATACGGTGCCGGCGCCGCGTCCAGAGCACCGCGAAACCATGTCCGATGGCGCCTATGTCGATGCCGACATCGACTGCTTCGTCACCACAATGGACATTGAGGTGAGCTTTCTGGAGCTTCGCCTGCACGCGCACGAAGCGCCTGCGGATGCCCTCACTGTCATTGCAACGCGCGCTTTTTCGAGCCGGAAGATCAGCGCTGGCGTGAAATCGGCAGGCGCGATCAATGTGCCTGCTTTGAGCCAAATGCAAGCACCGCCTTCGATTCGAAGGCGCATTTGCTCACCCATTTGCCTCGCGATGGTGATGGGACTCGATGAGCGGGCAGCCACGCGATTCACAGACGAGTGCTATGGCCATACGCGCAAGCTGTACGGTATCTGGCCACGCAATATCCGCGCCGCTAACGCACGCGGATTCACAGGTGCCATTGAAACCTTTCAATTCCTTGATGAGGCGGCAGTGCTGATCGAAGGCGGCACGCCCATCATCACAAGCAACCGCTATCGTCAAGGCGAGCTCACCGGCAGTGCCGTGCCCGCCACGGCAGGCCACCTCGTGGTGCTCTGCGGCTTGAACGGGCGCAGCGCGTTGGTCAACGATCCAGCCGCTGGTTGTCACGAGGATGTCGCACGC
This sequence comes from Gammaproteobacteria bacterium, assembly GCA_026709225.1. Classification (GTDB taxonomy): domain Bacteria; phylum Pseudomonadota; class Gammaproteobacteria; order Pseudomonadales; family Azotimanducaceae; genus Azotimanducus; species Azotimanducus chitobiosivorans. Next base: position 16,732 of record JAPOTJ010000067.1, read on the forward strand.
GAATATGATCGCGAAGAATTTGCCTACGCTTGGCTTCGCAAGCGCGGCGTCGGCTATGTGTTGAGGAGGACAGCATGAAGCCTATCTGTGCGCCGATGGGAAGCTGGAAATCGCCGCTTGATGCGAGCACGGTCGCCGCCGGTGCCGTCCACTACCATGAAATTCAATCGCTTGGCGAAGATATATTCTGGCTTGAATCGAGGCCGCAGGAGCAAGGTCGGGTGACGCTTGTGCGAAACGGGCAATCGATCTTGCCGCCTGGGTTCTCAGCGCGTTCGCGAGTACACGAGTATGGCGGCGGCAGCTATTTTGTGTGTCCCGCTGGCGCCTTTTTCGTCAACTTCGGCGACCAAGAACTCTATGAGCTTGAACATGCCGACAGTGCGCCGCGTCGCGTGACGCACTCTGGCAAAGCCGAGCGGTACGCCGACTTCTGCCATGTGCATGGCTCTCGCTTCGCCATCGGCGTATGCGAAACCCATGTGAACGGCGAAGTCGTCAATCGACTTATTGCCCTCGACCTTGTGGACGGCACAGTCACAACACTGCACGACAGGCACGACTTTTATGCGGCGCCGCGCATTTGCGGCGACAAGCTTGCGTTTGTCGCATGGGACCACCCCAATATGCCGTGGGATGCCACCCTGCTCTACCTTGGCACACTCGAGGAAGCGCAGCTCAAGGATGTGACCATCATCGCTGGTGGCAATGGTGCGAGCATTATGGAACCACATTGGGGTGAGAGGCGCCTTTTCTACTTGAGCGATGAACCTGGCCAGTGGAATGTTCACAGCTTTGACGCCGCAGGCACCTGCAATGTCCATGAAGCGCCAGATGAGTATGGCGGCCCGCCGTGGGTGTTCGCAGCAAGCACATTCGCTGTCGTCAACGACGACCTCGTGATCGCAAGGCGCATTCGACAAGGCGAAGAGTCTTTGGTGATCATCAAGGGTGATGGCGCCCTCACTGAATGGGATACGCACGCGGGCAGCTACGACAGTCTGCATTGGCACGAATCAAGCGGACGGCTGCTCTGCGTCACCGGTGCGCCGGACTGGCCGAACCGCATTGATGCGCTGTCCCCATCCGGCGAGCGAGAAGTCATCGCAGGAAGCGCGAACCCGCCGCTCGCCACTCGCTACGCAAGTACGCCCGAAGCGCTCGTATTCGCGTCAAATGGTGCGGCTCATGCGTTCTTCTATCCACCCACCAACCCGGACCATGTAGCACACCCGCACGAACGACCGCCGCTGCTCGTGACGACGCACGGCGGACCGACCGCCATGGCCCGTAGAACACAGAATCTACGCATTCAGTACTACACATCTAGAGGCTGGGCGGTGGCGGACCTCAACTACGCCGGCAGCAGCGGCTACGGAACGGCGTATCGGCGCAAGCTCGAAGGGCAGTGGGGCATCGCCGATGTCGAGGACTGCGAGGCGCTTGTTCGACATCTCGCTGCGGACGGCCGCATTGATGCAGCGCGCTGCGCCATACGGGGCGGCAGCGCCGGCGGCTACACCACGCTGGCCGCATTGACCTTTACTGATGCGTTTCAAGCCGGGGCAAGCGCGTATGGCATCAGCGATCTGAAGGCGCTCGCCAAGGACACGCACAAATTCGAATCTCGCTATCTCGATTCCCTGGTGGGGCCTTGGCCAGCAGCGGAAAGCATGTATCTGGCGCGCTCGCCAATTCACCACAGCGACCGGCTCGCCTGTCCGATTATCTTCTTTCAAGGCGGCAAGGATCTCGTCGTGCCGCCGAATCAATCGCAAATGATGGTCGATGCGCTCGACAAGAAAGGCATCGCCCACGCCTACGTCTTCTACCCGGAGGAAGGGCATGGCTTCCGAGACGCAAAGAACATCGCGCATGCCTTGCAGGCGGAATACCAGTTCCTGTGTCAGGCATTCGGGATCACGCCTGCGGATACAATGCTCGATCTTGAGGTGAAGCACTTGTGAGCCTGCTAAAACCATGCGCGTCGCGATAGTGTGTGGCGGCCCCTCTCCAGAGGCCGAAGTCTCGCGTGTGTCTGGCCAATGCTTCGCTGACGGCCTTCATCGGCGCGGACATCACGTGACACGCTTGGAGCTGTCCCCGCGTCTCGCAGACGATCTCGCTGCATGCGCGCCCGAGGTCGTGGTGCCGATGCTGCATGGCGTGCCGGGCGAAGATGGGTCGGTGCAGGCGTTTCTCGATGTGCTTGGCTATGCCTACGTTGGCAGCGGCCATGCGGCAAGCGCCACCGCCATCCGCAAATCGCTCACCAAGCTCGTTGCGCGCCGTGCGCGCCTGCCTGTTGCTGACGACTTCATCGTTCGCCGCGGCGACGACACCGCTGCCATGAGCAGGGATTCGATCGCGCACCTTGGCACTTCGCTTGTCGTCAAGCCTGACACGCAAGGCTCCGCGCTCGGCGTGCGCCTACTCCACGACATGACTTCGGCGAGCTTACACGCGGAACTCGACAGCGCTATGAGTGCGTATGACCAGCTCCTGATCGAGCCTTTCATGGACGGCGCCGAACTCACCGTCGGCGTGCTTGACGAGTACGGCGCTGAACCCGTCGCTTTCCCCGTCATCGAAATCCGCACACCGGAGAGCGCCTGGTACGACTACGAGCATCGATATGCCGCAGGGCTGAGCACGCATCTTGTGCCAGCGCCGATTCCCGAGGGGGATGCCAAGCGCATGCAGGATGCGGCGGTCGCACTGCATACGGCGATTGGCTGCACCGACCTCTCCCGCACTGACTTTATTCGTTCGCCAAGCGGAGAGGTGGTGCTGCTGGAGCTCAATAATCTTCCCGGCATGACGCCGACGAGCCTGTATCCGGATGGCGCCAGCGCCATCGGCATCGGTTTTGACGAGCTGGTCGAACGACTCGCGACAAGCGCCAAAGCGCGTGGCCCCGCCATCAAGTGGTAGGTTGAGGAAAGCGCATCTGTCGAAGCGCCTCAACGATGCTATGAATGAGCCGAGGCCCTTCGTAGATGAGGCCCGTATAGATTTGCACAAGACTCGCGCCAGCCTCCACCATTTGACGCGCGTCGGCAGCGGTATGCACACCGCCACAGCCAATCAGTGGCAGCCCTGACAAGCGCGGCGCGATCTGCGAAACCGTGCGAAGAGAGCGCTCAAACAGGGGCGCACCGCTCAATCCGCCCAGCTGCGCCTGTTCGCGGGAAGCGAGGCTTGCGGGCCGGCTGATCGTCGTGTTGGTCGCAATGACACCGTCCGCGCCCCACGCTCGCAGCCCAGCTGCGAGCGCATCGAGATCATCGTCCGCCATGTCCGGAGAGATCTTCACCAGCAGCGGTGTCGAATCGACGCATCGTTTTACCGCGTCAAGCAACGGGGCGATCGATTCAACGCGCGCCAAGTCCCGCAGCCCCGGCGTGTTGGGCGACGACAAATTCAAGGTGATGTAGTCGGCGACTTCGGCGACCCGGCGGGCGCACACCACATAGTCTTGATGGGCTTGCTCGTTCGGCGTGTCCTTGTTTTTGCCGATGTTGACGCCAACCGGACAGTCATCCGCAACCCGCGACCGGACATTGTCAATTCTGCGCACAAGGTGATCAACGCCCAAGTTATTGAACCCCATACGATTGATGAGCGCTCGGTCTTTTGGCAAGCGAAATAGCCGAGGTTTCTCTGACCCGGCCTGCGGCTTCGGCGTCACCGTCCCTACTTCAATGAATCCGAAGCCGAGCGCAGCGAGCCCGGCAATGGCAACGCCATCTTTGTCGAGCCCGGCTGCAAGCCCTACCGGATTACGGAACGTCAAGCCGAACAGCGTTCGTTCGAGGCGCGGCGGGCGACCGAACAGCGCCCCCGACACTCTGGCGCAGTCAAGACCGCGCAGACTGCTGAGCGCTACATCGTGCGCACGTTCCGCATCCAAGGTGAACAGCGATTCGCGCAGCAGTTCGTACATGGGCGCATTGTAAAGGCTTCGGTTAGACTAGCGCGCCTTCAAACGGGACACAGGCGCTCACCATCATGATGCGTGAAGCAGTTGAAAACGCAATCGAGATTGATCGTCAGCCGCACTTCGCGCCGCGCCTCGGCGAAGTGAGGGAATGGCTTGAGGCACGGGTGCTCGGCCAGGCGCATCTCGTCAATCGCCTCTTGATTGCGCTCCTGACAGGCGGACACTTGATTGTAGAAGGTGCGCCCGGCCTTGCCAAGACGCGAGCCATCCGCGAACTCGCCAAGGCTGTTGACGCAAGCTTTCATCGTGTTCAGTTCACGCCCGACCTGCTCCCAGGCGACATCACGGGTACAGAGATATATCGGCCGCAAAGTGCCAGCTTTCATTTTCAGGAAGGGCCGATCTTCCACAACATTCTGCTTGCCGACGAGGTCAACCGCGCGCCCGCCAAGGTGCAATCGGCGCTGCTCGAGGCCATGGCCGAGCATCAGGTGACGATTGGGCGCACCTCTTACCCACTGCCTCCGTTGTTCCTTGTCATGGCGACGCAAAACCCGATCGAGCAGGAAGGCACCTACCCACTGCCGGAAGCGCAGCTTGACCGATTCCTGATGCACGTGAGCGTCGGCTATCCGGATGCCAGCGTTGAAGCCGAGATCATGGAACTCGTCCGCACGGAAGGAGCGGGGAGCCATGAGTCCGCGCCGGCATTCCTGCTCACGCCGGACGAGATCCTCGCGGCGCGGCGCGAGATCAGCCAAGTGCATATGGCGCCATCCGTGCGCGATTACATCGTGGCACTCGTCATGGCGTCACGACGACCGCGCGACTACGACGAATCGCTCGACGGCTTGATTGAGTACGGTGCGAGCCCGCGCGGCAGCATTGCCCTCGACCAATGCAGCCGTGCGCTCGCTTGGCTGAGCGGCGCTGATTTCGTGACTCCCGACGATGTGCGCCAAGTCGCACCCGATGTACTGAGGCATCGCATTGTCTTGAGCTACGAAGCTGAAGCCATGGGAACAGATGCGGATGCGCTCGTGACCCGCCTACTTGATCTGGTACCCGTCAACTAGCGATCCGCGCCTTCATGCATCCCGCGTCGATTCAAGGTGCCTATGTCACGCTCGAAGATCTGTTGAGACTTCGCCTCACAGCGCGCACCGCCGAGCGCGAACTCTTTGATGCGCGCCTCGGCGCGAGCGGCGCGCGCCTGTCGCGTTTTCGCGGGCGCGGCATTGAGTTCACCGAAGTGCGGAGCTATCAGCCGGGCGACGATGTGCGCTCAATTGACTGGAAAGTCACCGCTCGGCGAATGACGCCGCATACCAAGGTCTATACGGAAGAACGCGAACGACCAGAACTCATCATCCTTGACCAAACGAGAAATATGTTCTTCGGCACTGGCACGAGGCTCAAGTCCGTGACCGCCGCAGAGACCGCCGCACTGCTTGCATGGCAGTATCTTGCGCGTGGCGATCGTGTCGGCGGTATGATCTTGAGCGAGCAAGGCAACACACTCGTCAAGCCAAAGCGCAGGCTCGCCGCCACATTGCATCTTCTGCGCGCCATCACAGCAGCCAACCGCGCCCTGCACGCACGCCTCAATGACCCCGCGATGCCACTGGCGCAGGCAATCGAAGAAGCGTGCCGCTTGGCGCCCACCGGCCACGGCATCCACATCATTTCCGACTTCGCGGACGACTCGTCCGAGTTGAAACGCCCGCTGCAACGACTTGCACGCCACAATCAAGTCAGGCTCATATACATCTATGATGAATTCGAGGCGAGCCCGCCCGCTGGCCGCTTCCCGCTGTCTTGCCTTGACGCACGCCTGATCTTCGATACGACGAGCGAGGCCGCGCGTGCGCGCATCGGGGCATCTTTTGATGCCCGCGTGACATCGCTTCAGGCGCTGTGCCAATCAACCGATTGTCGATTCTTCAGCCTGCCGAACCATACATCCTTGTTGGGCGGATCAAGCATCAAAGGCGCGCGCCATGTCGCCTGATGTCCTCTCGGAGCTGCGCGGCTTGCACTTGCCGGAGCCCCCCGGCTTCCTTCCGCCAGCGCCGGGCTGGTGGCTGCTTCTCGTTGTCCTCTTCGCCGCAGCGATGGCTGCGTATTGGCGCTATCGGCAACGGGCACGTTCGATGCGTCCGCTCCGTGAAGCCATGACTGATCTTGGCGCCTGCAATCTCGCGCTTCTTCAAGGCGAGCTCGCACCCATGCCATATCTCGACTCGGTCAACGCTTTGCTAAAGCGCCTGCTTGTCCACGGCTACGGCAAAACCGAAATCATTCATCTGTCGTCAGACGGATGGGTACGGACGCTCGATCAATTTCTTCGCGCATCGTTGAAATCGGATGCGGGCGTGCGCATCGAAACCACTCTGCTCGGCGAGTTTCGCTACCGCCCTCATTCACACCCTGAATCTTCGAGCTGTTTGCAAGACGAGTTGAAAACGGCGTGCGAGCAACTTGGATATGGCTTGAAAGTCGCGATGACGACGCTTGCACCGCCCGAGGTTCGGCATGATTGAATTCGCTTGGCCATTCGCCGCGCTGCTGCTGCCGCTGCCATTGATTGTCTGGGCGCTACCCGCACTCAAAGGCGCGGACGAAGCCGCCTTGAATGTTCCCTCTCTGCTGCCCTTTCAGAGTCAAGCGCATGTGCGCGCGCAGCGACATCAATGGCCGTGGGTGCTGTTCTTGTGCTGGGTGCTGCTCGTCGCTGGCATTGCCAGGCCGCAATGGGTTGGTGAGCCGCGCCCTTTGCCGACTGCAGGCCGAGATTTGCTGCTCGCTGTGGACATCTCCGGAAGCATGGGCGACGACGACATGGTTTGGGAAGGTGTGCGCGTGACTCGGATCGATCTTGTCAAACGACTGCTCTCCGAGTTTATCGAAGCGCGCCAAGGCGACCGCGTCGGACTCATTTTGTTCGGGACGCGCCCCTATGTGCAGGCGCCACTCACCTTTGACCGCCAGACCGTCGCCGCCCTGCTCTTGGAGGCGCCGCTCGGCATTGCAGGCGGGCGCACCGCCATCGGCGATGCGATCGGCCTTGCTGTCAAACATCTGCTTGATCGGCCTGCGGAATCCCGCGTGCTGGTGCTGCTCACCGATGGTGCGAGCAACACAGGTGAACTGACACCCGCACGCGCTGCGGAAATTGCCAAAGACGCTGGCATTCGTGTGCATACGATTGGCTTCGCTGGCGCTGGCACCGATTTCTTTGGCCGGCTACGCTCGCGTTCATCGAGCGAGATCGACGAGCAAAGCCTGCAGCAAGTGGCGGCAGTGACTGGCGGCACGTATTTTCGTGCCGCGGCTGGCGATGAATTGCAGAGGGTCTACAAGCAAATCGATACGCTCGAACCCAGCGAACAAGACCCTGATACAGTACGGCCAGTCATCTCCTTTGCGCATGTACCAATCGCACTCGCCTGGTGCCTCGGCTGCCTGCTATTGGCTGCCCGCGCCCTGTCACTTCGAATCAGCTAGTGATACGGCATTATCAGTTTGACGGTTCACCAGTGTTCGATGGAAGTCTTTGACTGGCAGGCATTTCATTTCTTGCGCCCGTTCGCGCTGCTCGGCGTCGTTCCTGCGGTGTTGATCGCCATTTGGTATGCCGTGCGCCAAACTGGACGCGAACGCTTCGCCTCGCTGCTCTCACCGGAGTTGCAGGGCGTGTTGGTAACTGGTTCCGATGGCGGACGACGATGGCTGGTCGCTGGCATGATCGCCGCTATGCTCGGTCTTGGCGCGATCACTATCGCCGGCCCCACATGGCAGCGCCAAGACGTGCCTTCCCGCGATCTTGATGATGCCTTGGTCGTTCTCTTCGATTTGTCACTCTCGATGCACGCTGAGGACATCACGCCATCGCGCTTGCACCGCGCAAGGCGCGAGCTCGCCGATCTATTGACATTGCGTGAAGAAGGTACGACAGCCCTCATTGCCTATGCGGGCGATGCGCATGTGGTGACGCCGCTGACGGACGATGTCGACACGATTCGTCATATGAGCGATTCGCTGACGCCAGAGATCATGCCGATACTCGGCAGCCGCACACCCGTTGCCATCGAGCTCGCCAACCAGTTGCTCGAAAACGGTGCCGAAGAGAAGGGGCGCATCCTTTTGATCACCGACGGCATCCGTGGCCTGGAAGCCTCGGCGAGCGCCTGCGACACCCGCTATCCCCTCTCGATACTTGGTGTCGGCACCGCTGCGGGCGCGCCTGTGCCGGTGCCAGTCGGCGAAGGTCGAA
>JAPOTJ010000028.1 GCA_026709225.1 Gammaproteobacteria bacterium
CTAGTCCACATCGAGCGCATGTCTGACGCGCCCGCCGAAAATTCCGAAATGTCCTGAGCCGGCGCAGCTAATTTTCGGACGGTTCGCGAAGTGCTACCATAGTTCTTTCACTCACAAACAGGGATAAAGGGAATGCCTGAATGGTCTGGCGAAACCTATGCCATTTTGGGATCTCTCCTCACTCTGATAGCCATCATCATAGGCGTGACGGCTGTGATCATAAATGTGGTGATCCATCGCTTTAACGCCCAAGATAAAACCATAGAAGCATATGAGAGTAAGGTCGATTCAAAGTTTGATGTTATCCAAGCTCAAATGACTTCCGTGAAAGAAGCTGTAACAGCAGGTGCAGAAGAACATAAAGACTTTAGACACTCAGTCGCTCAAACCAATAGCAGAATAGATAACATCCTAATGCGTATGACGGATAAAAATTCCAGAAAGGAAGGATAGTGTCGCGAGATTTCGATCTGCTTGTCTGAATGCCTACGGCGCAGGCTCCTAGCGTTGGACAACTCCCCCGAAAAACGGGTTGCCGCGAATACAGTAAACTATCGGGCTTTCTTCGGCAGGCTTGTTCCGACAGATGCCCGGCAGCAGTTTCGGCAAGGCGTTCACACTCACGACCTTTGGTGAGAGCCACGGCGTCGCGCTCGGCGCGGTCGTTGATGGTTGCCCGCCCGGTCTTGTCTTGCGTGAATCCGACATACAAACCGATCTCGACCGTCGGCGGCCAGGACGCTCCAAGTACACGACCGGTCGCCAAGAAAGCGACCAAGTGCGGATCAATTCGGGGGTATTCGAAGACCTTACTACCGGCACGCCCATCGGGCTCACGATCGAGAACACTGATGCGCGCAGCCGCGACTACTCGAACATCAAAGACCTCTACCGGCCGTCTCATGCCGACTATAGCTACGATCAGAAATACGGCATCAGAGATTATCGTGGCGGCGGACGGGCGTCTGCCCGCGAGACCACCATGCGCGTCGCCGCCGGTGCCATCGCCAAGAAGTATCTGTCCGTTCGTCATGGCACGCGCATTCGCGCCTGCGTGTCTCAGGTCGGTGATTTGCGCGCCAAGACGTTTGATTGGGATGCAGTCGAAGGCAACCTGTTCTTCTGCCCGGATGTGGCGCTGGTCGAACCCATTGCCGAGTTGATTGATCGTCTGCGCGAGGCAGGCGACAGCACAGGTGCGAGCGTCACAGTGATGGCGGACAAGGTGCCGGCGGGACTTGGTGAACCCGTGTTCGACAAGCTCGACGCGGAAATCGCGCGCGCGCTGATGAGCATCAATGCGGTCAAGGGCGTTGAGATCGGCGAAGGCTTTGGTGTCGCGGCGATGGTGGGTTCGGTGCATCGAGACGAGATGGACGAGTCTGGGTTTCAGAGCAATCGCGCCGGCGGTATTCTCGGCGGCATTTCAACGGGTGAGCCGATTATTGCACGCATGGCGCTGAAGCCGACGTCGAGCATTGCGAAGACCGGCCAGACTCGCACGCGCAGCGGCGAAGTCGTTGATGTCTCGACGACCGGGCGCCATGATCCGTGCGTCGGACTGCGCGCGCCGCCAATCGCCGAAGCCATGATGGCGCTGGTGCTGATGGATCACTGGCTTCGTCAAGCCGCGCAAAATAGCGGCGAAGTTTCCCTCATTGACAGATCGAGATGACCGTGGCAAGAACACTCTACGACAAACTCTGGGATGACCACTTGGTCACGACGCGCAGCGACGGGCAGTCGCTTATCTATATTGACCGGCACCTATTGCACGAAGTCACTTCGCCGCAGGCGTTCGAAGGGCTCGGCTTGGCCAGGCGCGGCCTGTGGCGAACTGAAACCAATATCGCGACCGCCGATCACAACGTCCCGACCACCGAGCGCGAACTCGGCGTGCAGGGCATTAACGAGGACATCGCCAAGCAGCAGGTGCTGACCCTGCAAGAGAACTGCGAGCGCTTTGACGTTGAACTCTTTGATGTCACCGATCTGCGTCAAGGCATCGTCCATGTGATCGGGCCGGAGCAAGGCCTGACACTGCCTGGCATGACGATCGTCTGCGGCGATTCGCATACGTCCACGCACGGCGCGTTTGCCGCGCTCGCACAAGGCATCGGCACCTCCGATGTTGAGCATGTCATGGCGACGCAAACGCTCGCGCAGTCGAAAGCCAAGAACCTGCGCGTATGGCTCGAAGGCACGCTGCCGAGGGGCATTTCCACTAAGGATGTGGTGCTGAAAGTGATCGATGTGCTCACGGCGTCGGGTGGCAGCGGCCACACCATTGAGTTTGCAGGCGATGGCATCGCGAACTTCAGCATGGAAGCGCGCATGACGCTGTGCAACATGGCGATTGAAGCTGGCGCGCGCGCAGGGCTTGTCGCGGTTGACGAGACGACTATCGATTATCTGCGTGGTCGTCCCTACGCGCCGCAAGGCGAACGATGGCGCGAGGCGGTCGCGTATTGGCGGAGTCTCAAGAGCGATGCCGATGCTGCCTTCGACCGAGAAGTGCGCGTGGATTTGAGTGATTTGGCGCCGCGCGTCACCTGGGGCACATCGCCAGACCAGTCGGCGGCGATCAATGGTCATGTGCCAGAAACCAATGCTGAGAATCGCCGCGCGCTTGAATACATGGGACTCAAAGGCGGCGAGCCGATGCGCGCCATTGAGATTGATCGTATTTTCATCGGCTCGTGCACCAACGCGAGAATCGAAGACTTGCGCGCCGCCGCGCAGGTGCTTGGTAATCGCAAGGTCGCTGCCAATGTTCGACAGGCGATGGTGGTGCCTGGCTCCGGCCTCGTCAAAGCCGAAGCGGAAGCCGAAGGGCTTGACGAGGTGTTCCGCGCCGCTGGGTTTGAGTGGCGCGCGGCTGGCTGCTCGATGTGTCTCGGCATGAATCCCGATCAGCTTCTCCCCGGCGAGCGCTGCGCATCAACCTCCAACCGCAACTTTGAAGGCCGCCAAGGGCAGGGCGGGCGCACGCATCTCTTAAGTCCGGCGATGGCGGCAGCCGCGGCGGTTGCGGGCCACTTCACCGACGTGCGCGAGTATCTCTGACATGCAGGCGTTTACCGAGGTCAAAGGATTAGTCGCGCCGCTCGACCGCGCCAACATCGATACCGACCAGATCATCCCCAAACAGTTCCTGAAGTCGATCAAGCGCACCGGCTTCGGGGCGCATCTCTTTGATGCCTGGCGCTTTCTTGATGCCGGTGTGCTCGGCATGGCGCCGGCCACGCGCCGCACAAACCCGGAGTTCGTGCTCAACGAACCGCGCCACCGAGGTGCGCCGATTCTGCTCGCGGGCGAAAACTTCGGCTGCGGTTCGTCGCGCGAGCACGCGGTCTGGGCGCTGATGGAATACGGCTTTCGCAGTGTCATCGCGCCGAGCTTTGCCGATATCTTCACCAGCAATTGCTTCAAGAACGGATTGCTGCCCGTCGCGCTTCCTGCGCAAGTGGTCGCGGCGCTCATGGGCGAATGCCAGAACACACAAGGTTTCACGCTTGCAATCGATCTTGAAGCTTGTGAAGTCAGGCACGAGGATGGCCGGACGTTTGCGTTTCAAATCAAAGCAAGCGATCGGCAGCGGCTCTTGCAAGGTCTTGATGAGATCGGTCTCAGCCTTGCGCATGCGAGCGACATCAAATCTTTCGAGGCGCGCCACAAATCGCGTTTCCCTTGGCTTTTTGAGAACCAGCCATGTCGAACATGATCCTCGCGCTCGCGGGCGATGGCGTCGGCGCGGAAGTCATGCCCGCCGCTCTTGAAGTGCTGTGCCAGGTCGCCAAGACATCGCGGCTTGACCTGGAGATCCGTGAAGCGTTGGTTGGTGGCGCATCGATTGACGAGCACGGCGTGCCAATCGCCGATGACACCTTCGCGCTTGCGCGAGGAGCCGACGCCGTGCTGCTCGGCGCGGTCGGCGGCCCGAAATGGGATGACCTGCCGTTTGGCAAGCGTCCTGAACGCGGGCTTCTCGAACTTCGCCGCGGGCTCGAACTCTTCGCCAACCTGCGGCCGGTGCGGGTGTTCGATGCCTTGACCGATGCCTCGTCGCTGAAATCCGAGCTTGTTCGCGGGCTCGATCTCTTGGTCGTGCGCGAACTGACCGGCGGCATCTATTTTGGCAAGCCGCGCGGGATTGAGGTTCGAAACAACGAGCGCTGCGGGTTCAATACGCTTGTCTATTCTGAGTCTGAAATCGAACGCATTGTGCGAGTCGGCTTTGAGTCTGCGAAGAAGCGTGGCGGGCGACTGACGTCGGTCGATAAATCGAACGTGCTTGAAGCGACTGTGCTGTGGCGCGAAGTGGCCGAGACGGTGGCTACGGACTATCCCGACGTGACGCTTGACCATATGCTTGTCGATAACGCCGGCATGCAGCTTGTGCGCGCGCCGAAGCAGTTCGACGTCATCGTCACCACCAACATGTTCGGCGATATTCTCTCGGATGTCGCAGCGATGCTGACGGGTTCGCTCGGCATGTTGCCGTCGGCATCGCTCAGCGCTGGCACTGCCGGTCTCTACGAGCCGGTGCACGGCACGGCGCCGGATATTGCCGGTAAGGGCATCGTCAACCCGCTCGCCATGATTCTGTCGGTAGCCATGATGCTGCGCTACAGCCTTGATGCGCCGGACGCCGCAGCGGATATTGAACGCGCTGTGGCAGCCACACTCGATGCTGGCTACCGCACGCGCGACATTGCGCTTGGGTTGCCGGGCGAGACCGAAGTCGGCACGATCGGCATGCTTGACGCAGTCATGGCGAGACTCACCGCATGAAGTTCAATATCGCGATTGTCGGCGCAACTGGCGCTGTCGGAGAGGCGCTGATTGACATTCTCGCATCGCGTGACTTCCCGGTCGCCAAGCTCGATTTGCTGGCAAGCGCGCGCTCTGCTGGCGAAGCCTTGACCTTCGGCAAGAAGGAGATCGAAGTCACGCTGCTCGACGACTACGACTTCGCTGGCACGCACATGGCGTTCTTCTCGGCGGGTTCTGCCATCTCGGCTGAATTCGCGCCGAAAGCCGCAGCCGCCGGCTGCTTGGTCATCGACAACACTTCGAAGTTTCGCTACGACGATGATGTGCCTTTGGTTGTCCCGGAGGTCAACGGCGATCTGCTCGAAGCGCCAATTCCGGGCCGCATCATCGCCAACCCGAACTGTTCGACCATTCAACTCGTCGTCGCGCTCGCGCCGCTGCACCGCGCCGCGCGCATCACGCGCATTATTGTTGCGACCTATCAATCAGTCTCAGGCGCGGGCCGCAAGGGCGTGACCGAACTCGCTCGGCAGACGACGAGTCTGCTGGCTGGCACGCCCGTTGACGAGGAAGATGCGCCGTTTGTGCAGGCCGATCAGATTGCGTTCAACGTCGTGCCGCAGATTGATCGCTTCGATGAAGACGGCATGACCTTTGAAGAAGTCAAGATGATTCGAGAAACGCGCAAGATCCTGCGTGCGCCAGAGCTTGCGGTCAATCCTACCTGCGTGCGCGTGCCTGTGTTCTACGGGCATTCCGAAGCCGTGACCATTGAAACCGAACGGCCACTTTCTGCGAACGAAGCACGAAGACTGCTGCGTGAGTCACCCGGCATTGAAGTCCTTGACCGCGAACAGCGGCAAGGCTACCCAACGGCGGTGCGCTGCGCGACCGGTACCGACGGCGTCTACGTCGGGCGCATTCGCAAAGATCCGTCGCACGAGCATGGCCTCAATCTCTGGGTGGTGTCAGATAACCTCCGCAAGGGCGCGGCGCTCAACTCCATCCAGATCGCCGAGCACTTGATCGCGCAGTGGACACACGAGTCGTCCGACTGATCGTCGAATACGACGGCACTGCCTATTGCGGCGTGCAGCGCCAATCGCATGCGAGGAGCATTCAAGGCGCGCTCGAAGCGGCGCTCTCGCAGGTTGCCAACGCACCAGTCGAAATCGTGGTTGCCGGCCGCACTGACACCGGGGTGCACGCAAGCGCGCAAGTGGTCAGCTTTGCAGTGCCGGACGCCGCTCGGGATCGCCCATTGCGTGCCTGGCGGCTCGGCGGCAATCGACACTTGGATGATGACATCTGCATCATTGACGCCTCGCTGCAAGCGCCGGAGTTTCATGCGCGTTTCAGCGCGCGCGCTCGGCGCTACCTCTATCTCTTGAGCGAACATACGCCTCATCGAGGGCTGAACGCGAAACGCTTCTGGCATGTGGGCGCATCGCTCGATACGCAAGCGATGCACCGCGCCTTGCAAGCGATTCTCGGCGAGCGCGACTTCTCAGCGTTTCGCTCGGCACAGTGCAATGCGCGCTCGCCATATCGCAATGTCGTGCGCACGAGCGTGTCAAGGCACGGTTCGCTCATCGTCTGCGAGATCGCGGCCAATGCGTTCCTGCACCGGATGGTGCGCATGATCGTGGGCGTGCTGGTGCCGATTGGCATGGGCCGCGTACCGCAATCGAGCCTTGCCGATGCGCTCGAACGAGGCGGCTTTGATGCATCAACCATGCCAACCGCACCGGCGCACGGGCTGTACTTAAGCGGAGTGGATTATCCTGATTGGCAGGTCTTTCGTCCGCCGCCTGCGCTGCTCGCTCTCGAAGCCTTTGATACCATGCGCACGCCATGAGAACCCGAGTCAAGATATGCGGCGTCAAGCGCGGCGAGGATGCGCTGTGCGCGGCGCGCTGCGGTGCGGATGCCGTCGGCGCCGTGTTTATTGCAGGCAGCGCGCGCGAACTGCCAATCACCCAAGTGCGTTGGGTCTTTGGTGTCTTGCCGCCGTTTGTCTCGCGTATTGGATTGTTTCGAAATGCCGAGCCAGCGTTCGTTCGGGAAATCGCGGAACTCGGCGCGTTGTCGGGGTTGCAATTTCATGGCGAGGAAACTGATGCCGAATGCGCGGCGTATCATTTGCCGTTTGTCAAGGTCGTCAACGGCAACAGCTGTGAAGACATCGCGAGCATGAGCGAGGCCTACCCGTCGGCAATCGGCTTTTGCCTTGATTCAGTGGCACAGGGCGAGGGCGGCACGGGCACGACTTTCGACTGGCAAACCTGGCCGGCGCAGTGCGACAGGCCGCTGATTTTGGCTGGCGGGCTTGACCCCGACAATGTCGGCGCGGCCATCAGGCGTCTCAAGCCGTGGGGAGTCGATGTCAGCACCGGCATTGAGGATGGGATCAAGGGAGAAAAGAGTGCCGAAAAAATTCGCCGTTTTGTCGATGCTGCGCATCGTGCGGACTTGAGCGCATGAACGAGCCGTACTTTCAGCCCAATGAGAGCGGCCACTTTGGGCCCTATGGCGGCCGGTTCGTGGCCGAGACGCTCACGAGCGCGCTCGATCAGCTCGAATCGCTCTACTTGCAAGCGCGGGAGGACGAAAGCTTCCAATCGGTGCTCGCCGGGCACTTGAAAGACTTCTCCGGACGTCCGACGCCGCTCTATTACGCTGAGCGATTGAGCGAGCATCTTGGCGTGCGCGTGCATCTGAAGCGCGAAGACCTGAATCACACTGGCGCCCACAAACTGAACAGCACGATCGGGCAGGCGCTTCTCGCTCGCCGTGCGAACAAGCGTCGCGTGATTGCGGAGACCGGTGCCGGTCAGCACGGCGTCGCGACCGCCACCGTTGCCGCTCGCTTCGGCTTCGATTGCTGCGTCTACATGGGCAGCGAGGATATCGAGCGGCAAAGCCTCAACGTCTATCGAATGCGCTTGCTCGGCGCCGAGGTCGTGCCAGTGGATTCCGGTAGCCGCACATTGAAGGACGCCATGACCGAAGCGTTGCGAGATTGGGTCACGAATGTGGATGACACCTACTACATCATCGGCTCGGCGGCCGGCCCGCATCCATATCCGATGATGGTGCGCGATTTTCAGCGTGTCATGGGTGTGGAGGCGAGGGCGCAATTCATGGACGCGCACGCACGCTTGCCGGATGTGCTCGTCGCGTGCGTGGGCGGCGGCTCGAACGCCATCGGACTCTTCCATCCGTTCATCGAAGATACAGCTGTGCGCATGGTCGGGGTGGAAGCGGGCGGCGAAGGCATTGCCTCGGGCCGCCATTCAGCGACGCTCGTCGCCGGCCGGGAAGGCGTCTTGCACGGTTCGAAGTCCTATCTCCTGAGCGATGCGGACGGTCAGGTGAGCGCGACGCATTCGATTTCGGCGGGGCTTGATTATCCGGGCGTCGGCCCTGAGCATTCGCTGCTCAAAGACTTAGGGCGCGTCGAGTACGCCTGTGTCAATGACGAGCAAGCGCTCGACGCCTTCAGGCTCACCAACCGCCTCGAGGGCATCATGCCAGCGTTGGAATCTAGTCACGCCATTGCCTGGGTGGTCGAAAACGCCTCCGAGTTGCGCGGCCTTGATGTATTGATCAATCTCTCTGGGCGCGGCGACAAGGATGTGCAAACAGTCGCGAAGTGCGACGGTGTGGAGATCTAAGCGCCCATGCACAGAACAACAACGAAGCTCGTTCGCAAAGGTACGATGAGGCAACGCTTGTGAACCGAATTGACGCGCTGTTCGCATCGCTGCGCGCGAGGCACCGCAAGGCGTTCACGGCCTTTATTACCGCGGGCGACCCGAGTCTCGAAGTCACGCCGCATGCCATGCGTGCACTCGTTGCGGGCGGCGCGGATCTCCTTGAACTCGGCATTCCGTTTTCAGACCCGGAATCTGACGGGCCGGACATCCAGGCGGCGAGCATGCGCGCGCTCGACAAGTCGTCGCCCACGCGGCTCGCTGACGTGATGGCGATCGCCCGCGCATTTCGTGCGCACAACCAAGACACGCCACTCGTGCTCATGGGCTATGTGAACTCTCTGCTGGCGTATGGTATCGAGGCGTTTGCTCGCGACGCACGGGAGAGCGGCGTTGACGGCGCGGTGCTCGTCAATCTGCCAATCGAGGAGTTTCATGAGATTCGCCCAGTATTTGAGCGCGAGCAGCTCTCGGCTGTATTTCTTGTGGCGCCGACCACGAGTGAGGCACGTGCGGCGAAAATCGCGGACGAGGCAAGCGGCTTTCTCTACTATGTGTCGCTCAAAGGCGTGACCGGTGCCGCGCATCTTGATTTCGATGACCTTGCGGCGCAGACCATGCGGCTTCGTGCGCTGACCGACATGCCAATTCAAATCGGTTTCGGCATCCGCAGCCCGCAAGCCGCTGCCCAGGCGGCGCCCTACGCCGATGGCCTGATTGTCGGCAGCGCGCTGGTCAAGCGCATGGCCGAGCTTGAGCGCACACCCGAAGACATCCCCGATGCCTTACAGCATATGGCTGGCGAGTTCCGCGCGGCGATCGATCGGACGAGCACGCATTGACCGCGAATCGCTGCCTGTCGGAGTGGCTCGCGCTGCTCTCGTCGAGAAGTCCCGAATCTGTCTTTCGCTTGGGGTTAGAGCGTGTGCGCGAAGTGTGGGGGCGCCTCGGCATGACGCCGCCTGCTGGCCGCGTCATCTCCGTTGCCGGCACCAACGGCAAAGGTTCGTGCGCACTTTTTTGTGAATCGCTGCTACGCGCGAGCGGTCGCACAGTCGGCACGACGCTCTCGCCGCATCTAGATCGGTTCAACGAACGCATTCGAATCGATGGTCGGGAAGCCACCGACCGGGTGATCTGCGCAGGTATGGCCGCCGTGGAAGCGGCGCGCGGTGATGTGCATCTGTCCTACTTCGAACATGCGATTCTCGCGGCGCTTTGCTGCTTTGATGCCAGCGACCTCGATACCTGGGTGCTTGAGGTAGGTCTTGGCGGCCGGCTTGATGCCGTCAATATCGTCGATGCGGATGTCGCCATCATTTCTTCAATTGGCCTTGAGCACACGGCATGGCTAGGCGACACGCTTGAGGAGATCGGCATCGAGAAGGCCGGGATTTTGCGCAGCGGGCAGCCGCTCGTCTGCGGGAGTGCTGAGATGCCAAACTCGGTACTTGTCCGCGCTGAAACGCTCGACTGCCAAGTGTTCATGCCGGGGCGAGATTTCAACTTCGAGCGTTACGGTGACGGGCTTCGCGTTCGTGCCAATACGAAGGCGATGTCCATGGAGATGGACATCGACATCGAGCTTCAGTCTTCAATCATGCCGCGTATCGCGCCTGAGAATGTTGCTGCCGCGAGCATGGCATGCGTGCGACTTGAGCAACCGGCCCGCATCTCGAGCCAAGCGTTTCATGCGGCGTGTCGCGAAGTGTTCAACCCCGGCCGCTTGGAGCACTTCGATGTCGCTGGAGTGAACATCGTCTTGGACCTCGCGCACAACCCAGCGGCTGCGCGTTTCCTGCGCCGCCAGCTCGATCATCAGCCAAGCCCCAAGCGAACGCGCGCGATCTGCGGATTCTTGGCCGACAAGGATGCGGCCGGGACCTTGTGTGAACTGACGAGCTGCGTCGATCATTGGCTGTTCGTGGACACGCCCGGGGCGCGCGGGCGCTCAGCCGAAGCGCTTGCGGCACTCGCCAAGGATATCCTTGGTGAGGCGTCTTGTGAAACGCATGACTCGATGGAAAGCGCTCTTAGTGCGGCGAAAGGCGTATCATGCGCCTCTGACAGAGTGTTGGTGTTTGGATCTTTCACGACCGTGGGACAAGCTAGAAGACTCCTCCAGAACAGGTCAGATGTCAGGCCAATTAGCTATGACCGACGACTCGACCGATAATTTCGAGGACGACGCGCACGATGAGCGCCGACATCAGGTGGTTGGTGCTGTGTTTTTGGTCGGACTTGTGCTCATTCTCGTACCGTTCGCGTTCGATAGCGCAGTGATCGGCACGGCGGTTGTCGAAGCGCGCGAATTGCCAAGCCGCATATCGCAGCCTGCGCCGGTCGAAACTGACTATGCGCCGCCGCAGGTATCGGCAGAGCCGGAGCTTGCGGCGCTCGCCACGCCCTTGCTGCAAGCGACGGATGATGCGGGCTTTCGAACAGACACCGGCACACGCTTCGGCGATCCGAGTTTTCTTCCAAACAGCGACCCTCGGGCGCAAGGCTGGACGGCGTGGGGTGTCCAAGTGGGAAGCTTCGGCGAAGTTGAAAACGCGCGCGAAGTGCGTCGCCTACTGAGAAGCGCTGGCTACCATGTCGCGCTTGCAGAAGCCCTTGTCGACGGTCGGCGCATCACGCGCGTTGCGGTCGGGCCGTTGCTTTCTCGCGAAGAGGCAGTGCGGTTGCAAGAGGTCTTTGCCATGGAGAACGGGCTGCAGGGTGTGCTGGTGAAGTTCGAGAATTAAGCATCTTGCGTAGTATTCGGTGTACTCATGCGAGGCGATGCAGGATAAGGCGCGAGCGTCGTGATTGATCTTATACTTGGCGCCATTATTCTTATCGGCGTAATGCGCGGCTTTTTCAAGGGGTTCTTGGGTGAGTTTACGACGCTGGTCGGCTGGCTTGGATGTCTCGTGCTGGTGGTCGCATTGGCCGAGCCGGTTTCGCGCATGATTCCGGCGGAATCGCTCGCTGCTGGCACCCGCTACCTGGTCAGTTTTGCCAGCCTCCTGTTGATAGGGCTGATCGTGTGGAGCGCCTTTCAGAAATATCTGCTTGCGCTTGTTCGCGATCGCGGCATCTCAACCCTCGACAGCCTGCTCGGCGGCGTGTTCGGTGGCGCACTGGGGTGCGTGCTGTGCCTGCTCGGCCTCATGGCGCTGCGTGCCATGCTGCCTGGTGCCGAGCTATGGATTGAAGGCTCAGTGATTGCATCGAAGCTTGTCGAGTTCGAATCGCTCTTGATTCAGTTCATGCGTAGCCTCTCGCAATTGATGGCGTGAATGGCATGTGCGGCGTCGTCGGCATCGTCTCGAGCTCTCCGGTCAATCAGGCGCTCTATCAGTCGCTGATTCTCCTGCAGCACCGCGGGCAGGACGCAGCCGGCATTGTCACCACCGACGGTCATAAAATGTACCTGCGCAAGTCGAATGGCCTCGTGCGCGATGTCTTCTTGCAGCGGCATATGGATCATCTTGCTGGCAACATAGGCATCGCGCATGTGCGCTACCCGACGGCTGGCACGGCAAGTTCGGCCGAAGCGCAGCCGATGTACGTCAATTCGCCGTTTGGCATCGCCCTTGGGCACAACGGCAACATCATTGACAGCGGGCGGCTCGCGAGAGAAATTCGTGAGCGCCAGCATCGCCATCTCAATACCGATTCTGATTCCGAAGTGCTGCTGAATGTGCTTGCGGCCGAATTATCGGCAGCCCATTCGGGCGGCGCGCTCAAGCCAGAAGAGGTCTTTCAAGCAGTGGAGAATCTGCACCGGCGGTGCTTGGGCGGCTACGCCATGGTCGCGCTGATTCTCGGCCTTGGCGTGCTCGGCATCAGGGACCCGCGCGGCATACGTCCACTCGTGCTCGGCAAGCGCGAGACGGCGGTTGGCGATGATTGGATGCTCGCCTCGGAATCGACTGCGCTGACGAACCTCGGCTTTCAATTGGTCAAGGACCTTGAACCCGGCGAGGCGGTTCTCATCGGAAGCGACGGACAGATTCGCTCGCGCCTTCCTACTGAGAAATACGCGCATACGCCGTGCATCTTTGAGTATGTGTATCTGGCGCGCCCTGATTCGTTGATGGATGGTGTCTCTGTTTATCGCGCTCGCCTCGAGATGGGCGAGCGCCTAGCCCATCAAGTTCGGATGCATATCACCGCGCCCGATGAACGTATCGACGCTGTGATCCCGATTCCTGAATCAGGCTCGACATCGGCGCGTGCGCTTAGCCAAGCGCTCGGCGTGCCCTGTCGGGATGCGATTGTGCGTAACCGATACATCGGCCGCACCTTCATCATGCCTGAGCAAGGCGAGCGACAAACATCCGTCAGGCGCAAATTCAGCATTATTGGCGACGAACTGCATGGTCGCAATGTGCTGCTAGTCGATGATTCGCTCGTGCGCGGCACGACCAGCTCGCAAATCATTCAGTTAGTACGCAACGCTGGTGCCAAGCGTGTCTACATGGCGCTCGCCGCGCCGCCGATCCGCTACCCCAATCTCTACGGGATCGACATGCCCGCGCAGCATGAATTTGTCGCGCACGGCAAGACTGAAGCCGAGATCGCGCGCGTCGTCGGTGCCGACAAGGTCATCTATCAGCAGCTTGACGATTTGATCGACAGCGTCCGCTCTGCGGGCGGTCGCATGGCCGAGTTTGATTGCTCGGTGTTCAATGGCGAATACGTCACCGGCGGCGTCGATGCCGAGACCTTCGGGCGGCTTGCGCGTGCGCGCAGTAACACGGCAAAACGCAAGGCGCGAGTCGTGCAAGACACCGATTTGGTCGAAATTCACAATCACGCATGAGCGATTCGCCCTGCATAGGCATCTGCAGCACAACCTACGGCGATTTTGTATGCCGCGGCTGCAAGCGCTTCGCACACGAAGTCACCGGCTGGAATCACTACACCCGCGCCCAGCGCGAAGCCGTGTGGGAGCGACTGTCCAAGCTTCTGACGCAGAGCATGCAAGATCATCTGGTGCGAGATCATCAGGCAGATGCCATGCGGTGCGTTGATCGCTCAGTTGCGCCGGCACACGAGATACTCGCGCAGCTCAAGGCCGAGGTCGCGTCCGATGCACGGCAGGATATGGCGGTCTGCTTGCAGCGCCTCGGTCTCGCGCCCTGCGCTGAACCAAGTTCAATTGATCGCCTGCCCGCGCTCGTTGACGCCATTGAGAATGGCTTTCTTATGCGTAGCGAAGCTCACTACGAACACAGCTTTTCGACGAGTCTGGCGTCAGCGGTTCGACGCCATGACCATGGCAAGGGCAGTTGATGACTTGCGGCGGCGTCGATTGCCTGAGAGCAGTCAGTCCGTCCAAGAGGCAAGCCGCCGCTCGGCGGCAATCACGGTATTCTGCAAAAGCGCGGCCCGCGTCATAGGACCGACGCCGCCCGGCACCGGCGTAATCCAGCTTGCCCGATTCTTCGCTTCTTCGAAGTCAACATCGCCATAGAGATGCCCATCGTGCCCGCGAACGATGGTGATATCGATGACAACCGCGCCCGGGCGTATCCATTCACCCTTGATGAGCCCGCGCTTGCCACTCGCTGACACCAGCACTTCGGCACCTTGCACAAGTTCTGGCAGGTTCGAGGTGAACCGATGCGCGACGGTCACGGTGCAGCCAGCGAGCAGCAGCTCGAGAGCCATCGGTCGCCCCACATGGTTCGATGCGCCGATGACGAGCGCACGCTTGCCGAGAATCGGCACGTCCGTGCTGTCGATCAATTGCATCACGCCTTTCGGCGTACAGCAGCGCAACACCGGTCTACGCAGCGCGAGCATGCCGAGGTTGTGCGGGTGGAAGCCATCGACGTCTTTGTCGGCGCGAATCTCATCCAACGCCTCAATAGGATTGACGCCTCGCGGCAATGGGTTTTGCAGCAGGATGCCATCAACCGTGTCGTCGTTGTTGAGCTGTTGAATGAGGCTGTGCAGCTCGCCAGCTGGCATTGCGGCTGGCAATTCGTGCAGCAGCGAATCGATGCCGACTTCGGCGCAGTCGGCACGCTTCAAGCGCACGTATATCTGTGAGGCCGGATCTTCGCCGACGATGATCACGGCGATTTTGGGCGCTCTGCCAGCCTTCGCAGAGAAGTCAGCGATACGCCCCTGCAAGCCTTCTCGAACCTGCGCGGCGAGCTTGTTGCCATCAATGATACGTGCGCTCACGGGCGGCATCCGGCGTGTGCATCGGCTGCCACCCAGCGGCCGTCAGGCATCAACTGCTCGCTTGGTGAAAAGTCCAGCTTGTAGCGCATCCGCGCATGCCCGTCGATCCAATAGCCGAGGTAGAGGTGGCGTTTGCCGCAGAGCCGTGCGAGCGACGCTTGCGCAAGGATCGAATAGATGCCGAGGCTGCGCACAGTCTGATCGGTATCGTAGAAGGTGTACACGGCAATGGCGGCATCGCTTACGACATCGGTCACAGCGATGCTGAGAACGCACGGGCCGTGGTAGATGCACAGGAACAGCGAGCGGCTCCAGCGGCTCAGGAGAAAG
This sequence comes from Gammaproteobacteria bacterium, assembly GCA_026709225.1. Classification (GTDB taxonomy): domain Bacteria; phylum Pseudomonadota; class Gammaproteobacteria; order Pseudomonadales; family Azotimanducaceae; genus Azotimanducus; species Azotimanducus chitobiosivorans. The sequence goes on from JAPOTJ010000028.1 coordinate 15,009, forward strand.
TCACGAAACTGCGCACGAGACGGCGGGCACATGTCGCTGCCCGGATGTCGCGTCAGCACGTAGCGGTGATAGAGCCGATACCAGTCCTCGCGAAAGGCCGGCGGGCGCACCTTGATGGTGAGGTCGCTGTTCTTGCGCCATATTCGCCGATGACGCCGCCGCGGCGCGAAGGCGCGCACATCCAGACGAACTGGCACGCACGCATCGCAATCAGGACAGTAGGGCCTGAAAAGGTGGTCGCCTGTGCGCCGAAAGCCGGCGCGTGTCAGCAGCATGGCTTCGTCGCTGCTTGGCACGCGCACCGGGTCAAGAAACAAATTGCGCGCGGTGCGCCCTGCGAGGTAGGCGCAGTCGTGCGTGTCGGTGATGCCGAACTTCATTTCCGTCACCGAGGCGTTCATGCGATCCGCCATCCGTCAGCGCTCCGCTGTTGATTGCTGTGATTGAGTCTTGCCAGATACGCCCGCCTCGACATTTCACAGGCGCCTAGCGAGGTGAGGAAGTCGGTGCGAAATTGACAGTCGATCAAGCTGCAGCCAAGTGCTGGCAAGTGCTCACAGAGGTGCACGAGCGCGCATTTCGATGCGTCGCTGCGGCGCGTGAAGAGCGATTCCCCGGAAAAGACGCCAGCGACGGCGACCCCGTAGAGTCCGCCGACAAGCTCGCCTTCAAACCAAGTCTCGCACGAATGCGCAAAGCCTTGATTGTGCAATTCAATATAGGCGCGGCGCATGTTCGAGGTGATCCACGTATCTTGTACGCCAGACCGCGGCTTGGCGCAGCTCGCGATCACCGTCTCGAAGGCCCGATTCATCGTCACGTGGTACTCGCCGCGGCGCAGGCGCTTGCCGAGCGAACGCGACACGCGCACCTCATTCGGCCACAGCACCGCGCGCGGATTCGGCGACCACCAGAGCACGGGCTGGCCATCCTCAATGAACATCGGAAACAGACCGCTTGCATAGGCGCTCAAGAGACGCGACGTTGACAGTGTGCCGCCGACAACCACGAGGTCGTCGTCCGGCCACAGGTCGGGATGCGGAAAAGGTTGGTTCCAACGAATCCAGCAGGGCGCTTTGGGTTCAGACATGCGAGCGAGTGCTCTTGACAGGCGCATTCATATTATAGGCGTGAGGTGTGAACGCATTGCTAAAATGCCGTCCATGAGAACGAAGATGAGTCCGCTTTGAACTTTCCATTCAAAGCACCCGCAGCGAGATTTCGGGTGCTCGAGGCCTATGCGATCGGCGTCTGGGCGCTCGCGGCGTATATTTCCGCGGCGCTCGTCACTTGGAGCGCTGACGATCCAGTGTGGATTCAGGCGTTTTCGGGTGAGGAAGTGCGCAATCTCATGGGGACGCTCGGGACATTTGTTGGAGATTCGCTGCTGCTCGTGTTTGGCCATGCCGTCTGGCTTATTCCGATTGTGCTCGTCTATATCGGCGTGCATCTCATCAGGCTCGAATCCTCAAGCTTTGATTGGCTGCGCATTGGACGCATGGCTGCTGCTTGGCTGGTGCTGCTGATCGCGACGAGCGGCCTCGCCGAACTGTCCCTGCTGCCCGATGGCACATTGCGCAGCGGCGCAGGCGGATTGCTTGGTCGCCTGCTTGCGATGCAGTTCGCTGTGGTGGCAGGCGTCATGGGCAGCGCGCTTGTGCTGCTCGTTGTTGCTGGCATTGCCTTGCAGTTTGTGTTCAATTTCTCGTGGCTGCATGTCTGTGCTGTGCTCGGACGCACCATTCAGCGCGGCATCGAACTTGCGTATGAGTACGCTGCGCGCTATTGGCACAAGCTGCGCGCAGAAGTCGCGAAGAGCCTCACGCAGCCAAGTGCGAGCGCAGCCAAGCGAACGAGAAAACGCACCATGCCGGACATGTCGGACGAGCCGATCTTGGCGCCTGTCGAGGCGCCCGCTGGGCGCGCACAGAAGCCGCGTATTCGAAAGACCGACCCAAGCAAGCCTGTCCCCGTGCAGGGCAGTCTGATCGAAGCCGACTCGCTTGAAGAACTGCCGCCGCTTGACGCGCTCGATCAGGTTCAGCCGGATGATGGCATCGACTACGACGATGAATCCCTGCAAACCCTCTCAGCGCTGCTCGAATCGAAGCTTCGCGAGTTCGGCATCGACGCCAAGGTCAAGAATGTCGTGCAAGGGCCGGTCATCACGCGCTACGAACTCGAGTTGGCACCTGGCATCAAGAGCATCACGTTGCGCAACCTGCAGCGCGACTTAGCGCGTTCGCTCGCCGTGCAAAGCGTGCGCGTGGTCGATGTCATCGAAGGCAAGACCTATGTCGGAATTGAACTGCCGAATCAGAAACGCGAGGTCATTCGCCTGCGCACGCTCTTGTCCTCGTCCGCCTTCAAGAAGCACAAGTCGCCGCTGTTGATGGCGCTCGGCAAGGACACCAAGGGTGAGACGAGGGTTGCGGACATCGCTGATATGCCGCATCTGTTGATGGCGGGCACGACCGGATCAGGCAAGTCGGTTGCCATCAACGCCATGCTGCTGAGCATTCTTTACCGCGCTACGCCAGCGCAGGTACGGCTCATTCTGATCGACCCGAAAATGGTCGAGTTGTCGGTCTATCAGAACATTCCGCATCTTCTGACGCCGGTGATCACGGAAATGCCGGACACGGTGCGGGCACTGCGCTGGTGTACGGGAGAAATGGACCGGCGCTACAAGCTCATGAATGCGCTTGGTGTGCGCTCGCTTGCCGCGTTCAATGAGCGCATGAAAAAACTCGATCCGACGCAGTTGCGGGAGGCGGGCGCTGACGAAGATCAGACACCGCTGCCGAGCATCCTGTTGGTCATCGACGAGTTTGCCGACATGATGGCGGCGGTGCGCAAGCAGGTGGAGGAACCGATTGCGCGCCTGTCGGCCAAAGCGCGCGCTGCTGGCATTCATCTCGTGCTTGCCACGCAGCGCCCTTCAAAGGATGTCATCACAGGTCTTATCAAGGCCAATGTCGCCACCCGCATTAGCTTTCAGGTGTCGCAGAAGGTCGATTCGATGGTCGTCCTCGACCAGATCGGCGCCGAACAGCTGCTCGGGCGAGGCGACATGCTGTTTCGCTATCGCGGCCAGAACGCCGAACGACTGCATGGCGCCTTTGTCACGGATGATGAGGTGGCGCGCGTGGTGCAGGACTGGTGTCGGCGCGGTGAACCGCAGTACCTTGCCGAGGTCACCGAGCCGTATGATGAGCCGGACGACGAGACGGCTGCGCCTATTGAGGCCGCCGAAGGCGAAGACGAGCACTACGCCGCCGCCGTTGAACTGGTGCGCGAAACGAGGCGGGCGTCGATCTCGCTCGTGCAGCGTCAGTTTCGCATCGGCTACAACCGCGCCGCCAACATCATGGAAGCCATGCAGCGCGCCGGCGTCGTCAGCCCGCCTGCGCACGACAATACACGGGAGGTTCTCGATACGACCAGTGCGACCAATGCGCCGCGCGACAGCTAATCTTCTATGCCTCGGCTTGGCGCTCGCATGCGGCGGCGCGAGGGCCGATGCCGCCGAGCGCCTGTCCGAGGCGCTCAAGGCCATGCATTCCTTTTCAGCGAGTTTCCATCAGCGTGTGGAAAACGAGTTCGGGAGCATGCTCGAAGAGTCCGAGGGTATTTTTCATTTGCAGCGGCCGCGCGCGCTTCTTTGGCAAACCTACGCGCCATTTCCGGTGGTCGTCTCGACCACTGATACGCATGTGCGCATCTATGATCAAGACCTCGCGCAGGTGACCGAGATGCGTCTTGATGAACTCCTTGCGGGCACGCCTGCCGGCATTATCTTGACCGCTGGCGAACAGATGACCGAGATGTTTGAAGTGACACAGCGCGGCGTGCGTGATGCTTCGGCCTATACCTTGACGCCAGCTGCTGACGATGCCGAATTCGTGCGCGTCGATATGGTGTTTGACCATGTTGGCCTGGCGGAACTGGATATAGAAGATGCCCTTGGCAATCGTACCAAGGTACGCTTTGACGACCGCCGGGTAAACGAGCCCATTGCTGATGAGGCATTTGAAGTCATCTATCCTGACGGCGTTGATTGGCTGCGGCAGTAGCCGTACACTGCGCACCCCGCAAAACGCGAACCCGGCCCGTGCTCGACCTTCGGTTTGTCAGACAGAACCCGCAGCTGGTGCGCGATGCCTTGGCGCGGCGAGGCGAGGCGTTTGACCTTGAGCACTTCCGGCAACAGGAACAGACGCGAAAGACGCTGACCGAGCGCGCTGAATCGCTGCGGCATGAGCGCAACGAGACGTCAAAGCGTATCGGGGAGATGAAGCGCGCTGGCGTCGATGCGAGCGATGCCATTGAGAAGGCGGAGACCGCGCGCGGTGCTTTGAGCGCGGCGAATGCTGCGCTTGACGAATTTGAACGCGAGTATCACACCTCTATGCTCGGCTGGCCCAACCTGCCGGAAGCAGACGTGCCGGATGGTGCTTCAGACGCCGACAATGTCGAGGTCGGCACCTTTGGCGTACCACGAACCTTTGATTGGACGCCGCGCGATCATGTCGAGCTTGGCGATACGCTTGGACTCGAATTCGAGCGCGCGTCAAAGCTTTCCGGCAGCCGCTTCGCGCTGCTCAGGGGCGCGCTCGCGCGCCTCAACCGCGCCCTCGCGACGTTCATGCTCGATGTGCATGTGAGTGAGCACGGCTATGAGGAAGTCAACGTGCCGGTGCTGGTGCGCCGCGAGACGCTGCAAGGCACTGGTCAGCTACCAAAGTTCGAGCACGATCAGTTTCATGTCGCGGGCGATGAGGGCATGTTCCTCATTCCAACGAGCGAAGTACCTTTGACGAGCCTCTATCGCGGTGAAATCCTTGACTTGAATCGGCTACCGCTCAAATTCGTCGCGCATTCCTTGTGTTTTCGGCGCGAGGCGGGTGCCTATGGCAAGGACACGCGCGGCATGATTCGCATGCACCAGTTCGAGAAGGTCGAGCTCGTGCAAATCGTGGCGCCACAGGATTCTGCCGAAGCGCTTCATGCGCTGACGAGACATGCGGAGGTCGTGCTTGAGCGCTTGGAACTGCCGTATCGAAAAATGGCGCTCTGCGCCGGCGACCTCGGATTCTCTGCCGCCCGCACGTTCGATTTGGAGGTGTGGCTGCCGTCGCAGAACCGTTACCGCGAGATTTCTTCGTGCAGCAATTGCCACGACTTTCAGGCGCGGCGCATGGGCTGCCGAATACGTACCGAACCCGGCAAGAAAGGTGCGATCAGCTTTCCGCATACGCTCAACGGCTCCGGCGTGGCGATCGGCCGCTGCCTGATCGCAGTCATGGAGAACTTCCAGGATGCGAATGGCGATATTGTCATCCCGGATGCTTTGCGGCCCTATATGGGTGGTGCCGAGAAACTTGTCGCTGAGCCATCTACCAAGACATGACGCCCTCAGACTCTGCGACAAGCGCGACAAGTTGTGCGTAGCCAATCTCGTCGAGTGCAAGCAGCGACGTCTCGCTTGCCGAAGGGTTGCTGCGCAGAATCTCATCGCTCAATCGTGCGCTCGCAGCTACGTCCATCAGCACAACTCTGTCGTTGACGGCCACTGAACCGGCGATGGGCGCACGATTCGTGACAAGGTGAAGCTGCATCACGCGACGAGGATATGCTGGTGAGTCGCAATCATGCGTATCGCTTCGTCGCTAGACAGCGCTTCGGCGTGCGCTGCCGATGTCGGCGCCGAGGTGCATATGCGGGCAAAGTCCTCTGGGGCGCCCGACTCGAAGAGCTGAGCGAAGTAAGGCGCGTGCGAAAAGGCTGCGCCATCGCCTTCAAACATCACGCTGACCTGCATATCGAACGCGGCGCATACGAGTGCGGCGTCGATGGCCTCACGAACATAGAGGCGCCGGTCAAGTCCGGAGCGCACAATGACTAGGAGGGTTCTATTCATGCGCGAAAGGTCACTGTCCGGTCGGCTTGCAAGAGGCAGTCCGCGAACTGACCAAGACCCACGATGGCAATGCCGTCGCGTGAGGTGCCGTCGGCCGCGGCGATGCCTCGGCGCGCGACCGCGCTCACGCAGGCGGCAAGCTCAAAGCTGTGCTCACGGGCGAATTTGATCCAGTGATCGACCAAGATGTTGTCATTGAAGCCGCGATCAGCGATACGCACCGCATCGTGGTACAGGAACGCACGGTGAATTCGATGCCCTGCTGCGATAGCCGCCCGCGCAAACTCATAGGCGTGCGCAAGTGACTTGTCGCGCTGCGGGTCGCCTTCAATGACAATGGCGAAGTTCATGGGTGTTGGCGTCAGCGATGATTCGAAGGAACGAACATTGTAGTTCAGCCTTAAGCTTAGTGCAGTGCCGCGATGGGCGTATAATGCGGCGCGTAGAATAATGTAAAAAATTGTAATTACTCGTGCTCCGTCAAGCTAAAAATGAGGTATCAGCACGCCCACAAGCGCCCAGATGCAAGGCGCGTCGCGCACGGAATACCCGGCTGCAAAAGCCAAGCGGCGCAACGCCGCACGGGGACTGCCTGCAGACATCCGAAGGGCGCGCACGAGTCGACGCCAGCATGTGGCGATGCGCCCGTGCAAAACCTGACCGTAGCTGCTGATGGTCGCCTTGTCATTCCCAAGGCAATGCGCGAGGCCATGCGCCTCGGAGCCGATGGTTATGTGACCGCGTGCGTTTCTTCAGGAGAGTTGCAAGTGGTGTCGAGAGATGCCGCTATTCGACGTATGCAACGCGTGGCTCGCTCACTGAAGAAGCCTGGAACGAGCGTGGTCGATGAATTTCTCGCCGAACGTCGTGCGCTGTGGGGCGAGTCGTGAGTTAGATGCCGGTTGTCTTCGATAGCGCCGCGCTGTGAGCGATTGCATTTGAAGAAGAGGGAGCAAGTCGCGCGCGCCTCGACCTCGGTGTACCCGTTTCGCTGATTCGATGAATCTACAAGTGCTCTCTCAGGAACGTTGACGCATCCTCGAACGCGCGCGCTCGCACGGCTTCGTCGCGACCGACGATATAGCCAAACTTGACGCAGTCTTGAAGCTGGGCACCGCTCGTGAAGCGCGCTGCGATGCGTTGCGTCCGCGAGGCGCTGTTCGGATAATTGAAGAGCGCCTGTCCATCGACGTGCGGCACGCCAGCCTCATCGTAGCGCCATTCGCATCCTTGGAGATAGGGCGCTCCCTCGCGAAATGTTCGCGGCGCCTCGTTTTCCCAAGCATGGCCCGCCCCCGGATAGACGATAGCCGTCACTTCCACGCCAATCGCACGCAGCTCGTCCTCTCGCGATTGGCAGGCATCGAGGTCATTCGAAGCATCTTCAGTGCCGCGCAGCGTCAATAGTGGCGCGCCGTTGGTTGCGCTTGTGCCGAGCACCTGAAAGCATGGGCCGTAGACATCAATGTGCACCTTGAAGCCCGGGTGCGCCGGCGCGAGCGCCCGATGGATTCGCGCATCCATCGCGAGGCGGCTCGCCATGCCGCCGTAGGAGAAGCCAACAACGCCGATGCGCGCGCCATCAATGCCAGGATACGTGCTCAAGAGTTCGAGCGCCGCGTAGGCATCGGTGATCAAATCGAATTCCGTGACCGCCGAGGTGCGGATCATGTAATCGATGTCCTTGGTGAGGCCGCGCGGCTCGTAGTATTCGATCACGAACGCTGCGATGCCGAGATCGTTCAAGAACGCTGCGTACTCGTCCTCGCGGCCTGGCTGTATGCCGCCGCTGCCCGGCAGGATGATCATTGCCGGGGCAGGGCGCTCAATGCCTTGCGGGAGCGTGAGATAGCCGAGTCCTGTCGTTGGCGTCGCCGTTGCGCCGCTCAAGATGACATCGAGATCGAACGGGCTTGCGCTCGCGAAGTGGATTTCGCCTGTATCGTCGCTCACCAGCTTGGTTTGCGGCGGTGGATAGTCCGGGAACCCGGGCAGTTCGAATGGCACGTGCTGCGCGAGCGCTGTCTGAGAGGCGAGCAGGACGAGCGCTGCCATGAGGTGTTTCATAAGTTGTCTCCGTGTGTCGGCTCGTTGGTTCGAAGAGCGTGGCGGTATTGCGCCCCGCCCCGCCAGAATAGATAGCTTCCGACGACTACAGTAACGAGGGTGATGAGCATGGCATAGCGGATCGCTTGGGTGCCAAAGAGCGGCGTCAATTGATCACTCAAGAAGCCGACGAGCACAGGGCCGATTCCAAAGCCAATCAAGTTCAGGAGCAGGAGCAGCAAGGCGGATGCTTGCGAGCGCAGGTGCGCGGGCGTGAGTGTTTGCACGGCGGCGAATGCAGGGCCGATCCAGAGCGCTGAGACGACTGCGCCCAAGAATTGAAACGCGCTCGCGACCGGAACGCGAAACTCGCCGATCATCGTATTGTGGCCTTCCGGGTACACAAGGAATACGCCGAGGAAGATTGCCGATAGGCCAGCACCCACCGCCGGTAGTTTAAGCTGCCAAGCCAAGTCTTTTTTGATCAAGCGATCGCACAAAACGCCGCCGGATACGGCGCCGATGAGCGCGCCGGTCGTGCCTGCCAGTCCAAGCAATAGCCCTGCTTCCGTGAGCGACAAGCTATGCACGCGAACGAGGAAGCTTGGGAACCATGTCGCCATGCCAAAGCCCGCAATGGAGGTCAGCGAAGTGGCAAAGGCGATGGCGGCGAATGAGGGAATGCGCCAGAGACGCGCAATGTCCGCTGACAGTTTTGACCGTTTGGGCGGCGGAGGCCGAGGAGGTTCTTTGATGAGCAGGGCGACGAGCGCGCCAATCAACACGCCCGGCACGCCAAAGAGAATGAATGCCCAGCGCCATCCCATTTGCGCGGCGATCACAGCCCCGCCGAACAAGCCGATCAAAATGCCGAGCTGCGAGCCGGTTCCATAGATGCCCATTGCCGTCGCACGTTCGCTCGCCGGAAAATAGGACGCGATCAGCGAATGCGAAGGCGGCGTGCCGCCCGCTTCGCCAATGCCGACGCCGAATCGATACAGCGCCAGTTGCCAGAAGCTCGCGGCGAGACCGCACAGCGCGGTGGCGGCGCTCCATACGACCATGGAAATCGCCAGTACATTGCGCCGTGACCAATTGTCGGCAAGCCGAGCCACCGGCACGCCGAGCGTCGCATAAAAGAGCGCGAAGGCAAGTCCGGTGAGGAAGCCCATGGCGGTGTCCGATGCGCCGAACTCGGTCTTGATCGGTTCCAATAGGATGCTCATCAACTGCCGGTCAATAAACGCGAACACAGAAGCGACCAGCAGAACGCCGAGCACGAAGTATCGGTAGCGGCTTGACGAGGTCTGCGACGAAGTCATTGATGCGCTCCGGTCAGCCAAGAAACGCTTGTCCGCCGTCCACCGCGATGGTCTGCCCGTTGACGTAGCGCGAGCCGGGGCTGCAAAGCTGCACCACGAATCGCCCAATATCCTCTTCGCATTCGCCGACGCGCCTTTGCGGGATGCTGCGCTGAAACGCCTCGGCTTCTTCCGGGTTGTTCTCCATCCACCACACGAGTCCCGGAGACTTGGCGTGCGGCAGGATGACGTTGGTGCGAATGCCTTCCATGCCCCACTCGCAGGCAGCCGCGCGCGTTAGCGAACGGATGGCCTCTTTGACGGCGGCGTAGGCACCATAGCTCGACATGTCCCAGCGCATTGCGGCGGTGCTTGCGAGATTGATGATCGAACCATCGCCCTTCAGATGCGGGTAGGCGAGTTTCATGAGCCTGAAAGTCGCGAGCGGGCCGGACTCGAAGCCGGCGGTGAATGCTTCGTCGGA
>JAPOTJ010000087.1 GCA_026709225.1 Gammaproteobacteria bacterium
CACAGCCCTTCTCCTGCGCGCTGAATCCACACTTATTTATGGGACAGGACACTAGCTAAACTTAACCGTACAAATTACTCAGTGTAGTGAGTAATTTGTAGTCCCTTATCGCCGCAAAGAATATTGACCAAGCGCTGGAACCAACGCGGATCCTTGGCTCGTCCGGTCGCCAGTATTCGGTCGAGCCGCCATTCGGGAAGATAGGCGTCGCCCCACTTGGCAAGCTGCTTGACCTGAAATAGCCGGGAAATCCAGAAGCACAGCGCCGCATAGAGGCGAAAGGCATCAAGATACACAGTCTCGGCGAAATTCAAAGATCGGACTTCTTCGTAGCCTGCAAGCAGCGCATCGCCCGATGAAGATCGCATCCTGCATTGACCGTCCAGCGCCCAGTCGTTAAGGGCGATGGCAATATCGAACACGAGCATTGACCTTGCCGCGTGATGAAAGTCGATCACGGCGACAAGCTCATTCCCTTCAAACAGGGCGTTGTCGCGAAACAGATCGCCGTGCACGATTCCCGTCGGCAGAGCCTGAACATCGGAGCGCTCGAGCAGCGCGCCAACCATGCTCACGGCGTTATCGAGCACATACGAAGACTCGGCATCTAACAGCGTACGCACCTCGGCCGCTGTCGTCCTCAGCCAGGTCAAATCGCGTGGATGCGGTTCGGCAGCAGGATCAAGCGACTCGGCCGCTTCGTGCATCTGACCGAGAAACGCACCAATCGCATGACATTGCGTCTCGCTCGCCACGCGCGGGTGCTTGCCCACAAAGCGTTTCACGACACCGACCTCGCGCCCGCGATAGCTCGTCATGCGACCGCCCGACGTTGTTCGCAACGGGACAGGCACCGACAAACCGTGCGATTCCAAGTGTTCGACGAGCGAAAAGGCGAAGCCATCACCCGGAATCGCCGACTCGAATAGCGTCACCACCAACGCCTCGACTCCATTAGGCGAGGCCGCGTTTACAAAGTAGTTTGAGTTTTCGATGCCATGCGTGGCGGGTTCGGCGGTCAGGACTTCGTGGAAACCATATTCGGCGAGCAGGCGCTCAAGCGCGTCGGCGCCAAGCTCGGTGTGCACCGCCACGCGCGCGAACGCTACTCTGCGGTGGATTCGTCGCGCGTCGCGCGCACCTGTTCAATCAAGTGTTCAACGATTTGCAGCTGCGCCGCGCCGCCAAACCCCGGCGGCGGCGTGACCTTGTACTCGCCAGCGACAATGAGCGCTGGCACCGAAGTAATCCGGAACACCCGCGACAAGGCATCGGCCTGACGCACCCGCGTCTGCACGCCAAACGAGTTCATCGCCTTGTCGAGCGCCTCGGCATCGACATCGGCATAGTCCTGAAACAGACGCTCAAGAATATCCTTGCGCAACACATTGAGATTGCGCACATGCAAGGCTTCAAATATCGGACCGTGCATTTGCTCAAGCACACCGAGCTGCTCGCTCGCGTAGTAGACGGCAGCGAGCATCTGGTAGGGCTCGCTGAAAGTTGCAGGCACGCGATCGAAGCTCACGTCCGACGGCACGCCGGACAGCCACGTATTGAGCGGCCCTTCAAGGCTCATGCAATGCGGACAGGCGTAGGAAAAAATCTCCGTGACTTCGATCGAATCACTCGGTGTTTCAGAGGGCACCGGCAGGCGAACATAGTGGACGCCCTCATCGAACTGCTGCTGCGCATGAGAAGCAACCGCGAGCAGCATCGCGAACAGTGCCGCAGCGAACTTCGGTCTCATTACAACAGCCCCGACACGTAGTTGGCGACAGCTTCGATTTCGGCATCAGTCAGCTGATGCGCGGTATCCCGCATCATGCCACCATAGCGTTCGTCCGTCGTTCGCTCGCCTTCCCGATAGGCCGTCAATTGCTGGACAAGATACGCTCGCGACAAGCCTTTGAGCGACGGAAATCCAGCAGGCGCATTACCGATGCCGCTTGGTCCGTGGCAGGCCGTGCAAGCGGAAACAGTTTTTTCAGCGATGCCTGCACGATAGATCTGTTCGCCCTCGTCCAGACTTGCAAGCTCAAGTGCTTGCCCTTGACGCGGTGCGAGCGATGCATACCACGCCGCGATGTTGGCGATGGTTTCATCGCTCATCGCATCAAGCTGCCCAGCCATCAAAGGAATTTCACGCGCCCCTGAGCGAATTTGAATCATCTGATCATACAGATACTTGGCGCCTTGGCCAGCAAGGCTGGGATACTCGGGCAGCAAGGTGCTGCCATCTGCTGCATGGCAGGCAAGGCAGATGGCGGCGGCCTGCTCACCGGCATCGAGATCTGCCGCCTGCGTGGACGCACACAGGCTAGCGCTTAGGCAAGCAAGAAGGAAAGCGAAGCGTATGGTCAGAGTGCTCAAGGGACGGACAACGTAAGATATGAAGTAATGGGGCATTATAGCGGTTCGACGTGAGCGCTCGTCTCGATGCGCAATTTCTAACGAGCGCGTCTTCAATTGAAGATGCGCCGCGCGATGCCGTGCCAGAAGTTGCGTTCGTCGGGCGCTCCAATTCGGGCAAGTCAAGCGTGCTCAACTGCCTTACCGGCCAGACGAAACTCGCGCGCACCAGCAAGACGCCTGGGCGCACGCAGCGATTCAACTACTTTGAAGCCCGAAACCTCGGCCGGCTCGTGGACCTCCCGGGCTACGGCTTCGCCAAGGTGTCGAGGCGCGTCACAAGCGCGTGGCAGCGGAACATTGTCCAGTTTCTTGAGCAGCGCGCACAGCTCTCGGGGCTGGTGCTCGTTATGGATGCGCGCCACCCATTTCGGGCGAGTGACCTTGAGATGATGCGAGCTTGCGAAAGCCAGCAACTACCGGTATTGGCGCTGCTCAACAAGTCCGACAAGCTCTCGAAGAGCGCCAAAATCAATAGTCTGCGCGCCGGCTCGGCCACGCTTGCATCGCATCACTTGGAGAGTGCCCATGTCCTGACGTTCTCCGCCCGCAGCGGCGAAGGCGCGGACGAAGCACGAGACTGGATTCGCACAAAGTTGCAATCGCCATGACACGCCTTTTTGTCTCAAGCGCGGTGCCATGCAGGAAGCGCCTCGGTGTCGGGTCGCGGAGCAGATTGGTGTCGAGCGCGAAACGATTATCGACCAAGGTCGTCCTCGCTTTCAGGGTAGAGGAATTTGCGCGGGATCTCGGCGGTGATGTTCTCGTCGAAATCGTCCGGCAAGTCGCTGTCATCGTCCCAATCGACGCCGTCAAGCAGGGCAATACGCCACGAGCTTAAGCGTTCACCGACAATCTCGCCTGTGCGCTCATCGAGCATGAAGTGACGCTCGATGTGAGCATCGTATTCTTCTTGTGTCAGCTCAAATTTGAAGGGCGGGGTGCTCATGATGAGACAGCTTCTGTTGCGGCGACTGCATCACAAAGCCATTCTACTCCCGTTCAGCATCATGAACTCATTGAACAACCTTGTCGCTACTCAACAGTTTGCGCGTGCTGACGCGATGGCTTGGCGACTCTTGCACCGCACCCACCGGATGATGCTCATGTCCTGACTCCGCCTGACACCGACGAAGGCGCGGATGTAGCGCGAAAATGTATCCGCGCAAGGCTGCAATCGCTATGAGCCTGTCGTTCGCCTCAGCAAGTATCGTGTTACGCTAACACTCGAACAAATGAGCACCCACTCACGGAAAAGATAAGTTGGCACAGTTAAAGCAAATGCCGCCGGTCTCCGTGCATCCTTCGGCGCTGAAGCAGTGGGGGGACATCTGGAAAAGTGCGCAAGGTCGTTCAAGAAATGGTGAAGTGAGCAAGAAACGCCCACAGTCTTTCGACAAGGCGCAAGGTATTGAGTTCGGGAAGATATTTGACTCAGCATTTGGAAACTCGCTCGCCACGATGCTTGGAGAAATTCCCGTCGTATCCCCTAGCGCGAATGCGCTTACACCCGAAGGCAGAGATTGCGTCGAGGTCGGCAACACGCGGATTATCGGAGGCATACGGCCTCAGAACTACGATGCTGCGTACCGTCCAGACGGTCCACGAGTCGTCTTCGACAGCAAAACCCTGAATGATCAAAAGAGCATAGGCAAGAACTGGCAAAACATGGTCAACGACTTGGCTTCCGAAGCGGCCACAGTCCATATTCGCTTCCCGTTCTGCATCGTCGCGTTTATCGTGGTGGTTCCGGCTCCAGCGCTGCTTGATCGGCAGTATCGTGCTATTGCCAGCACACTCGAACGTTTGGGATCCAGACGCGACGAATTGGACCAACATCACTTGGCCGAGGCGATCGCATTCGTCATATGGAATCCAGATTCAGGTGAAATCCGAGACTTATCCACAGATTGGCCAAGCATCTCACTATCGAGCATGCATCAATGTATTCAAGCTGCTTATCTTGACCGCTATCAGCACCTCCCGCCGCATATTTAATAGCAAAGAGCTGATCGATTAGAATCCGGCAATGTTTGAAATTGGTGCCAGCAAGTGTCCACCCTCAGCGAAGAAGTTGCGCGGCGGCTACTACACCCCTCAGCCTCTCGCAGATTATTTGTGTGAGTGGGCAATTCGCAGACCTGACGACTGCGTGCTCGAGCCAAGCTGTGGTGACGGTAGCTTCATTCGAGCGGCCGCGCCGCGACTCTCGACAAGCGGGAGTATCACGGCTATCGAACTGGTGGCCGAAGAAATTGCGAAAGCTCAGAGATTACTTGCAGACAAAGACCCAAGCATTGAATGGAAATGCGGAAGCTTTTTTGATTTTGCACCGCAACATTTGCAGAACCCAAGCTTGGATGCCGTTGTAGGAAACCCTCCATTCATTAGATTCCAGCACTTTCAGAAGGACGAACGGGAACGTGCCTTTCAGTTATTGCGACCATTCGGCTACAACCCTAATGGCTTAGCCAACGCTTGGAGTGCATTCGTCCAGCTTTCCGCAGAAATGTTGCGAGATGACGGGCGTCTCGCTATGGTAGTCCCGGCTGAATTGCTACAAGTCCAGTACGCCGCTGAATTGAGGAACCGAATCCCGCATCTGTTCAGGGAAACCTATATCGTCGCATTTGAAGAACTCGTCTTCCCGGAGATTCAACAGGAAATTCTCCTGCTTTTAGCGACAGGCAGGCATAGATACACCGAACACGCCGGAAATCTGCATACGCTTCAGGTACGCAATGGGGAGTCACTCATTGCGGCGGGGCCTTTTTCGAACCGCGCCGCAACGCTTCCAACTGCTCGCACTCACGACCAGATGAAGTGGACCTCCGCATTCCTCCCATCCGAAGAACTTGACGTGCTTGATGATGCCCTATCCTCGAGCAACCTTACGAGGCTCGGCGATTGGGCAAGCGTCGATGTTGGCATCGTCACTGGACGCAATAGCTTCTTCGTGATCGACGAAGACAACACACTCGAATCTGAAGCCGGTCACCTGATGCGAGACATTGTCGGCAGAACATCTGCACTCCGGTCTATTCGATTTACTCAAGATGACCTTACAAATTACCGCAAATCTCATCCATCCAAACTAATTTCGCTCTCCGGCGTGAATCGGCCGGACTTCCCGCAAAGCTTGGAACAGTACATTCAATCGGGAGAAGCGAATGGAGTACACAGAGGCTACAAGTGCAGCGTCCGAAATCGCTGGTTTGATGTGCCGTCGGTGTATACGCCTGACGCGTTCATGTATCGCCAGATACATCATGCGCCATTGCTGATCGCGAATCATACTGCGGCAACCTCGACTGATACCGTTCATCGCGTCCGACTCGCACCCGCTCGAAACATTGAAATCGAGCGCCTGTGTGGATCACTCGTCAATTCGGTTTCCTTTGCGAGCTCCGAAGTTCTCGGTAGGAGTTATGGCGGAGGCATCCTAGAGCTCGAACCGCGCGAGGCCGAGAAACTGCCAATTCCGTTTTCCGAGAACTACGAAGTCGATGTGGATTACTTGGACAGGAAGCTTCGCGCAGGTGACCTAGAAGCAGCGCTCGATCACGGAGACGATGTCCTCCTTCGCGAAGGGTGCGGACTGTCAAAGACCGATATTGGTAGGGCGCGGTCAGCTTGGCAGAGACTGCGAGATCGAAGGCACTCGCGTAAACACAGACAGCGAAGCTAGGGCGTGTGATTCATCTTTTTCGGCTCTTGCTCAGGGGACAACTGCGTCGGCGGGCATAGTGTGAACACGCCCTAATGCGCCTCGTCCCAATTCGCGCCCCTCCCCACGGACACCGGCAAGGGCACAATCAGCGGCACGGCTGACTCCATCCGCTCAGTAACACCCGCAATCAGGGTATCGGCCTCGCCGTCCCGAACCTCAAAGACAAGTTCGTCATGCACCTGCATGATCATCTTGGCTTCGACCTCGCCTGCCTGCAGCCACGCATCGATATCGATCATGGCCTTCTTGATGATGTCGGCTGCGCTGCCTTGCATCGGCGCGTTGATGGCGAGCCGCTCGGCGCTGGCTCGATCCTTGGGCCTGCCCGTCGCAATACCGGGCAGGTATACGCGCCGGCCCATGATGGTCTCAACATAGCCCGCCGCGCGCGCGCGCGCCTTGATCTCGTCCATGAATGCCCTCACACCGCTGTAGCGATTGAAGTAGCGAGTCATATAGCTTTGCGCCTGCGACCGAGGGATGCCGAGGCGCTGCGCAAGGCCAAACGCCCCCATGCCATACATCAAGCCGAAATTGATCATCTTGGCGATTCGGCGTTCCTCATCGCTGACCGCATCGACCGCCACTTCAAAGACCTCGGACGCGGTCATGGCATGCACATCGCGTCCTTCATTGAAATACTCGATGAGGTGCTGGTCGTGCGACAGATGCGCCATGATCCGAAGTTCAATCTGCGAATAGTCCGCAGCCACAAGGCAATAGCCCTCGGGCGCCACAAAGGCTTGGCGAATGCGACGCCCCTCAGGCGTGCGGATGGGGATGTTCTGTAAGTTCGGATCAGAGGACGCCAAGCGCCCGGTGCTGGCAACGCATTGATGATACGACGTGTGCACGCGCCCGGTCTCGGGATTGATCTGCTCGGGCAGGCGGTCCGTGTAGGTCGATTTCAGTTTGGCAAGCGATCGGTAATCGAGAATGAGCCTTGGCAGCGCATCCTCGCGCGCGAGCTCTTCAAGCACCGATTCATCGGTTGATGGCAGCTTCGTCTTCGGCGACCTCTTGACAACGCGCAGGCCACGACGGTCAAAGAGTATGTGCTGCAACTGCTTCGGCGAGTCAAGATTGAAGGCTTCGCCAGCTTCCTCGTGGATCTGTTCGCGAAGCTGCTTGATCGCCTCGCCCATCTCGAAGCTATAGTGAGCGAGCGCCTCGCCGTCGATCAAGGCGCCGCTGTGCTCCATGCGCGCAAGCACCGATGCAAGCGGCAACTCAACGGACTCGTAGAGAGATTGCAATTCCGGCACTTCCGCAAGCTGCGGCGCCAGATGTCGATGCAGCCGCAGCGTAATGTCAGCATCTTCGGCGGCGTAGTCAGCCGCCGTCTCAAGCTCGACTTCATGAAAGCTGATTTGCTTCTTGCCTCGACCTGCAACATCTTTGAAAGCGGTGGTTGTAGCGCCAAGATAGTGCTTGGCCATGTCGGTCATGTTGTGCCGCGTCGCGCTCGAATTGAGCACGAAGGATTCGATCTGCGTATCGCTCACCCGCCCCTTGACCTCGATACCAGCATTGCCGAGCACAAGCGTGTCGTACTTGAAGTGCTGGCCGATCTTGGGTAGCGCATCGTCTTCAATGAGCGGCCTCAGTTTCGCCAGCACGGTCTCGCGCGGCAGCTGTCCCGCGCTCGCCAAGGTCGTGTGGCCAAACGGCACATAGGCCGCATGGCCTGGCTCGCAGGCAAACGAGATGCCGACAAGACGCGCCTGCATCGGCATGGTGCTCGTAGTCTCAGTGTCGATGGCGAACTCGCCTGCGGATTTCAGCCGCTCGATCCAAGCGTCCAAGTGAGACTCATCGACAATCAGTTCGTAGTTGACCTCTTGCGGCGCATCCTCCGGCGCCGGCACCGCCGCGTCAGCTTCTACATCAGGCAGAAGCTTCTCAAGCAGCGTGCGAAACTCCAGACGCTGATAAATCTCGCGCAGCTTGTCAACGTCCGGCGGTTTTGGATTGAGATCATCCAAGCCCGTGCCGAGGTCGAGTTGGGTACGAATGGTTGCGAGATCCTTTGAAACCGGCAGCATGTCGAGCGATCTTCTTAGGTTTTCACCAATCTTGCCGCCGAATTCTTCGGCATGTTCGATGATGTTCTCGACCGTGCCGTACTGCTGCAACCATTTAGCCGCGGTTTTCGGTCCCACCTTCTCGATACCGGGAATGTTGTCCGAGGTATCGCCGCTTAAGGCTAGGGAATCGATGACCTGATGCGGTTCAACGCCAAACTTCTCTCGCACACCCTCGATATCAAAAGTCTTGTCGGACATGGAATCGACCACCGTCACGTGCTCGTTGACAAGCTGCGCCATGTCCTTGTCAGACGACGAAATGATCGTCTCCCGCTTGGCGTCGGTCGCCATGCGCGCGAATGTGCCGATCACATCGTCTGCTTCAACGCCTTCCTTAATGATGAGCGCAAGCCCCATGGCGCGGATGATCTCGTGAATGGGCGCGATTTGCGCAACGAGTTCGGGGGGCGTGGGTGGACGGTTCGCCTTGTATTCGGGATAGATCTCATTGCGAAACGTATCCCCCTTGGGATCGAACACGACGGCGACCGGGCTGTCGGGATAGCGCCTCACGAGCTTGTCGATCATCATGATGGTGCCGCGAATCGCGCCCGTCGGCTCGCCTGCCGCCGTGGTCAAATTCGGCACGGCAAAGAACGCGCGGAAAAGATACGACGATCCGTCAATGAGTAGAATGGGACCGCTTGGCATTCGAGGTGAAGGTCTCGTCTTATGCGTGGTGTGCCGCTCATCATAAACCTGTCGCGACGCGGCCTGTGGGTGCTCGGCTTGTGCGCGAGCCTCGCCTTGGCGAACGATCCTGCGCCGGTGCCAGCCGCCGCCGCGCAAGCCATTTCGAGTGCTGATGAAGTCATCATCACCGAAGAAGGCGAACAGACGACCTACGAGTACCGTCTGAACGGCGAATTGCGATTGATTCGCGTGGTCCCAGCGGTTGGTCCTGAGTATTACCTATACCCTGAAGATCAAACGCTCGAGGGCGGCATCGACCAGTCGGACGCGCTGCTGGTGCGTTGGAAGTTGTTGGAGTTTTAGGGAGCTCCGCTCACGCCTCGCCAAGCAGCGCCTGTATCGCCACGCCATCGTGGGCGCGCTTGATGACGTACTGGCGAATGTCCTCGGACTCATCTTCCGTGATCACACCATCAAACCCGACCATGCCCTTGACCGCAAACGCGCCATCCAAGACGATGCTGTCCCAGACCTCATGAATGGCATCGTTGCTATAGCGAAGGTCTGGCAACACGCCAGATCCCACCGCACCAGCGCCGTGACAAGCCAAGCAGTGCGCATGAAACAGGATTTTTCCGCGCTCGATTTGCGCGGCGTCCGCCTCTAGGCGCTGCGGCTCTGGGATGTCGATGGTCGCAACGCTTGGCGCTGGCAACACTTGGCCGCCGCCTAGCTTGTAGGCAAGCATGCGCCCGTGTCGGGCGATCATTCCTGATTGCGGCGGCACGCCTGATGCCAAAGCGAACGCACCGCCCCAGCCCGCCATGACTGCGATGTATTGTTCGCCGTCAACCTCGTAGCTCACCGGCGGCGCGATGATGCCGGCATAGGTCTGACTTTCCCACAGCTCGCGCCCAGTATCTGCCGCAAACGCCGAGATATAGCCATCGGCGCGGCCTTGAAACACCAAGCCTCCCGCCGTTGACAGCAAGCCGCCGTTCCAGGCACCCGAATGCTGCACTTGCCACACGCGCTTCTGCGCCACCGGGTCCCACGCAAGAAGATGACCTTTGACAAGGCCGAGCGCTTCAAGTTCGCCCGTCAGAGAATCAGGCGGCGCCATCAGCGTCTGGTTAATTCCCGTGTTCCAAGTACGGACATCGTATGCGAACTGACCCGGCTGACCAAACACCATGGGGATGTCAAGCACAGGCACATACACGAGCCCTGTGTTCGGGTTGAAGGCCATCGGATGCCAGTTGTGGCCGCCGTAGGGCGACGGATACACAAGCTTTGGTTCGTTTGCATATTGACCATCGGTCTCGACCGGACGCCCAGTCTCAGGGTCCACATGGCTCGCCCAAGTCGTTTGCACATAGGGTTCAGCGGAGATGAACTCGCCGGTGCGCCGATCGATCACATAGAAGAAGCCGTTTTTCGGTGCTTGCACCAGCACCTCGCGCAGCTGCCCATTGATTTCAAGATCAAGCAGCATGATGTGCTGCGTCGCCGTGTAGTCCCACGTATCGCCGGGCGTCGTCTGGTAGTGCCAGACAAGCGAACCGTTGTCGGGGTTGATTGCAAGAATTGACGAGAGATACAGATTGTCGCCGCCGCCCGGACTGCGGATATAGCGATTCCACGGCGAACCATTGCCCGTGCCGATATAGAGGAGGTCGAGTTCCGGGTCATACGCCATTGAGTCCCAGACCGTGCCGCCGCCGCCGACTTCCCACCATTCGCCGCCGCGCCAGGTGGCAGCTGCTTTTCGCATGGCGGGATTCTCGAAGCCAAGCTCTGGATTGCCCGGCACTGTGTAGAAGCGCCATGCCTGTTCGCCCGATTCGGCGTGGTAGGCCGTGATGTAGCCGCGAACCCCATATTCGGCACCACCGTTGCCGATAATCACCAAATCCTTGACGACTCGCGGCGCGCCGGTGATGGTGTACGGCCTGTCTTGCGGCGTTGTCTGCACATCCCAAACGACTTCGCCACTGCCGGCGTCGAGCGCCACCAAGCGACCGTCAATCGTACCCACATAGACTCGGCCTTTCCACACCGCGACACCGCGATTGACCACATCGCAGCAGGCATTTACGCCCCACTCGCGCGGCACTTCGGGGTCGTAGCGCCACAGTTCTTCGCCGGTCTTCGCGTCGTAGGCGTACACAAGGCTCCACGAGCCAGTGGCGAACATGACGCCATCGACAATGATCGGCGACGCCTCTAGGCCGCGCGTCGTGTCCGTGTCGGCGTACCACGCGAGTTCAAGATCGGCAACGTTTTCAGTGTCGATGGCATCAAGCGGCGAAAAGCGCTGCTCGCCGTAGGTGCGACCGTGCGCGAGCCAGTTGCCAGGTTCGCCGTCGGCAGCGATGATGCGAGCGGCATCAAGGCTAGCGGTCTTGGCGCGAATCTCCTCGCTGCGGTCCATGCCAGCGGAGGTTTCGGATGCTGTAACGGATCCGGCATCCTCGTCTGAGCGCTCCGAATCAGCCGCGCAGCCAATCAATGCGACAAAGAGAGCAAACGTCCATAAGCCTTTCCACACGTTTCTTTGCAGCATTCGTCTGACCCTGTCCCAACTCGTCAATAGGCGGTCAATCTTAGCAGTTTGACGATGCGCGGTTGGCAGAAATCGAGCGGGCTATGAATCCCATTTGGTATGTAATTGAAACCCGCACTCAGGAAATTTGCTTTGAAGCTGTTCGGCGAGCTTCGTCAGCTTGCGGCGCGCAGAGCGACCGTCGGGCAGGTTGATCCCCTGAGTCGAGATTGAACTGAAGAGCAAAAGTTCGAGCGCCAACGCAGGGGAGTTGGCGACATCGGCCCAGCCTACTTCTTTTTCGTAGCCGGAAACGCCAACTGAGCCGGTCTTGGTCACGAGGTCGCGAACGCGGCTTTTGTCAATCGCCAGCACATCACAACCTCCGAAGTGGATAAGACAGCCAGTACAATCAATCTTGTCTGCAAGCGTTTCAATCCCTTGTTTCTCGCCATCCGAGAACTGCACCATCCCCGGCTCGCCGTGCGAGGCGATGTAGAGGATCGAACCCTCACGGCAACGATTCCATTCGCGTTGCAGAAAGTAATCCAACTCCTTCACTGTCGCGCAGTCGCGCCTCGCGTATTCCCACTGCCCCATCCCATGAAGTAACTGCAGCACCGGTTCGACCGAAGGCTCGACCTCTCGGTCGCCATAGTCCCAATGGCCCTCAATGCAGTAGATTCGTTTGTGTAGTTTCATAGGTCGGCTCCTGCCGTTGTCAAATCAAGTAGCGAACCTGCAAAAGAACGCCGCAGGTTCTCAGGCCTCCATCAGTGATCTACCGACACGTTTCCAGAAGCGCCGAATCGCTTCTCCCACTTCCAAAGCGATGCCTGCTAAGAATTGACGGGCAGTGGGATGATAGACCAGCAGGTTTGTGTCAAGTGCGAACACTGAGGACGTATGTTTCAGCGAGAAAAATCGGTTGGCATTTCCAATTTCGATGTATCGAGATCGATCATCTCTTCGCACATTTCGTCGGCATGGGCACAGGGATCGCAGTCTCGATCAAACCAATCAACACCCATCATCAGTGCTTCCGAATAAGGTGATATTTTCGGACCGATGATTTCACCATCAAGGATTTCATATTTTTCTTCGAGAATGCGTTGACGCTCTCCCTCTGCTTGCGGCAGAAGGCAGCGCCATTCTTGATTCTCGCGGCTCCGCTTGAGTATCTCTTCCCCGGTGAGATTCGCCATTGAAGTGACCTTTTCGATGACCCGGTGATTGTAGGGCAAGTGCATGCAGCAGTGTAGACTTGCTGGCTTTCCAAACGCGTCCGTCCGTAGCCGCAGCTATATCGGGCTATATTTGACGAAATCGAGCGTTCAAACGGGTGAGTGGGAACGGATTTGCAGCCGCAACCTCCTGCCCCGCGGGAAGTTGCGGCTGCACTGTTCACCAAGACGAACAACAGTCGGGAATTTCGGTATCACATATAATACCAATCATGCAAATTCCACATGTCGTCATTGATACCAACGTGGTGATCTCCACGATGCGCTCTCGGCTGGGCGCATCGTTTAAGTTGCTGTCTCTCATTGACTCTCAGAAGTTTGAATTCAGTGTCTCAGTCGCTTTAGTGCTCGAATACGAGAGCGCTCTCATGCGTAGCGTTCCATTCATCCCTAGGGCAGACGTGGAGATCTTGCTCGACTATATATGTGAGATTGCCAACCATCAGAAGACTTTCTACCTGTGGAGGCCGGTATTGCGAGACCCGAACGACGACCTTGTGGTTGAAGTCGCCATTGCAGGCAACTGCGATACCATCGTGACATTTAATCGAAGAGATTTCGACGGCACCCAACGATTTGGGATTCGGATCATGACCCCAAGAGAGTTTTTAGACCAAATTGGAGAAATACAATGAGCACACTAAGCTTGCGATTGCCTGACTCGATACACAATCAGATTCGTGTCTTGGCGAAAAAGGAAGGCGTCTCAATGAACCAATTGCTTGCCAGTGCGGCAGCGGAGAAGGTGGCTGCGCTACTGACCGAAGACTATCTCAAAGAGCGGGCGCGGCGAGCGAGCGGTAAGAAATTTCGCGCCGTACTTGCCCGTGTGCCTCGGTCAGCACCCTTGGCAGAGGATGAGCTTTGAGTTGTTGGAGCTCGCATACGCTAATGGGTAACTGAGCGATCTGACGTGGTCGGCCGCAAAGCCTATACCCTCGCCGAATTGCGAGAGGCTCTGTCGCACTACCTGAAATCTGTGCGTTTGCCCAGAACTGCTTGAAGTGCATGTCTTGGAGAAGATGGATATAGCATCCATCCTTAAGGCCCAAATCAACTATTTGTAAGGGGCAAAGAAAGCAGGGTTTCTGCATCTTCTTCAGGGAATGGATCAGCCAGCCAAGAACACCAGCAGCAAAAAGCATGAGAGGCTCCCAGAGCAACTGAAAACCCTCTCATACCTGTACCTGTCCGAAGAACGGGGAGCGCTTCACCCCTCACGGAGTTTCCTTGAAGTTCTGGCGGTGGCTGTATGTCAGCGTCTGGTCAATCTTTAAATCGACTTTGGGGATTTCCCGTAGCTTCTTGAGCGTCACCCTATTCGATTTAGGTCTGATCTTGAAGACTTCCTCGCTTTCCCAAACTCCGAAAAGGCTCACCTCCGAATCTCCGTCTTCCGCACAAACCACCACCAACCAATCAAACTGAGCTTTGGGGTCGATTTGGATATACCGAGACGGAAAGTTTTTCTTTGTTACCCATTTAAGCTTTACTTGAACAGACTTGTCGCCAATATAGCCATCAATGTATTCCGTACCCCTAAGAGTCCTGTCCATTTCCAAGTGGTCCTCGCAGAAACTCTCGCCGAGATATCCGTTAACGCCATCATAATCCTTCGTGAGCTGGCTCAAACGATGGCAGAGGCTGAGAACTTCTTCTCTGGGATGGGAATTAGAAGCCGTCACAAGTAAGCTCGCACGAAACCTGAGGGTGGCAGCCTAGCAGAAGTGATGCACGAATCACCTCGGCCGCGGTAAGCAGCGTTTCGATTGATGTTCGTAAGCCGTACTGTACACGATGCACATCGAGCCAAGGAATCAGGCCGCGAGATCGATGGTTGGGAGATTGTTCGAAACGAACAGGTCGTATTGATCCGACAGGGCTTCCACGACAATGGCGCGGCTCGGACACCATTCGCTGAATCCATGTCGAAAAATCGCTCTGGCACAACCTCCATGAGATCAAGTATCCGCGTTTGCTGTTGCTCAGAAAGCTGGAAGTCAACCTTGTATGGGCCATCTGCTTTGCGCAACTCTGCGCGAAGCCATGCCTCTGTCGCTTTTGCAGCTGCCGTTGAGTGGCGGCGAAGCACTACCGAATCAAGCTAGCCGTTGGGTTTTCGGCATAGGCGGAGCTGCTTCTCGCATCGACGGGTCGTTTCGATGTTTTCGCGCCGCAACGCTTCCTTCGCGGCTGTCTGCGTGACGATGAGTTGCGCGTCAATTGTTTCGCACACCGTCCCCCAAAATGCTCGCACGCTCGGCAGGCACGTTAGATTGGTGTCGAACACGAACATTAGCGTTGAATTGAATCCTGTCCCGCACTGATCCGTCGGGCGAGTTCAAGGACTAACTTCTCATTTCTTGCTTTGGCAGCATGGTATGGGCTGTAGTTGTCATCTACATTCATGTTCGCGACGATCTGGTCGCTGATCGCCATCGCCTCGACGAATCGGTCGCGCATGCTTTTCTCGGTCTTTTGCGAGCCCATTCGTTCGTTCCACCTGAGCAGTGTGTTGGATTTTAGCATTCGAGATTTCAACAAATACTTCGACCTGGAGCTTGCCGTTGCGGAATGGCGCGACGACGCTCGCCGCATCTGTGCGGTTGATGAATTTCTGTATTGACGACTACGGACACCCGCTACGACCGCATTTGGCGCAGGCTGCTGATAGCTTTCCTCGGCCAGAACCCGGAACCGAGGCACAAAGGATGATCATCGGCAACGAAACAGCGGCGGATTTTGCGCATCTTTGCACGCGAAGCAATTACCCACTGAGCAACGGCGCTGCGCGTACAGCGCGGTTGGCTCGCACTACCTCACATCTTGGGTTCCGTGCACTCGTATTCATCGCATTTTGCGCGTCACAACCGGCCGCACATGCGATCTTTGGATGGGGCGATTCCGAAGAAGAGATACGAGCGGATGCCATCAATGCTTGCATCGAAACCTACTTTGCCATTGACTACGCAGAGAGTGCGACGGGTTTGCCTCGGATACAGTGCGTTAATGAGGTTGATCGTGCGGTAAGAGATTGTGCGATTGAAACCGCAAATGAACATAAAGAAGACTATCAAGCCGCATTGACAGAGAACTTCGACGAGAGGCAAGCAGTGGAAAGACGATATGGCTCTTTCACGATGACGGATATTTCACGGAAGCGTAAGACGGCGTTGGAGGCAAAGTACCGTTCAGAATGGGAAGAGATTGAGCTTGCCCACAGAAAGGAACAAGACCAGTTACGCGACGAGTGCTACGCAACTCAAAAGGAAATCCAAGCTGATTTCCGCAAGCGCCATCAACAGAACTCAGACCATGCGAATGCAGCATACAGAGAGAATAGTGCGGCTAGGGAAGAGAACCAGAAGGCGAAAGTTGAAGATTGGCGTTCGGTATGGCTAGCGAGAGACGAAGAGATTAAGGCAACTCACAGCAAGGTGTCACAGGAACTCCGAAATGAAGAAAGGAAAGCAACCGATGCCCATGAAGAAGAGTGCTCTGAAAGAAGGCAAGCGCTGAGCATAAGCAACGAGGTCCGCGATAGATTTAACGAAAGAAAACGTAAAGCGCGAGCGGCACTCGCCGCCGAAATGGAAGCAATGGAAAAACAGAGACGTGCGGCATATCTTGAAGCGATGGTCCCCATTAACGCAGCCAGAGATGCGCTAGACGAACAATACCGCGAATGGGTCCGAGAAGCCCGCAAGCCGTGTCTTGAGGCTGTTCTAGAAAGCCTTGAATGAGCTTTTATCTGATCTGCGAAGTCTGTGCTCGTGAAAAATGCTCGCTAGCGCCCACGCCGCTTTCCCTTGTTCTTTTGTCGCGCCGTTCGTACAAAATCCAATCTTCGAGTAGATGGCAAACTGTAGCTCATCCATGTTTCTCCGCCCATACTGGTCACGGCGAAGTCACCCTCTCCTATGATGTCCATGCCAATCAGCACATCGGTACCGCCAATTTCACCCTCTGTCAGACGCGTCGCTGGAAACACCACCTGATTTGGCAATCCGATGTTCACTAAATACACATCGGCTTCGACTATGCCTCCCACCGTGTGAACGCGCTCAACACCGATCGACTTGAGGCCCAAGCTATCGGCCACTCTTCTCGTAATGATGGAGCCTGTAGCGCCGGTATCCCAAACCGCGACGAATGGTTGTAACGGTGGCGGCTCAGTTTTTCTTATGTGGACGATCGAAATATTGACTTCGGTCGTGAGCGTCCTGAACTTTTCGGGATACTTGACGGTGAAGGCATAGATGCTGGGTGCTGACTTCCGTACTACCCGTGCTCACCAGCCAACCCTGCTATGGAATCGTACTACTCCACGGTCATCGTCCCGGATACACTCCTGCAAGAGAAATTCCCCAAGACCAAATTTTTCGACGCCTACAGCGTAGCCTTCCATCTCTTCCTTGTAGAAGCCGACAACCTCGTCCTGATGAATCACTACGAACTCGCCGTGGTGCTCTTCGACGAATTTATCCTGATTCGCCTTAAACACCTCTAGAGGCTTTCTCAGAGCCTTGTTGCGAGGCGGTCGTGCAGTTTCAGTGTCCCCATTCATTGAAGTGGTGGCCCCCGCGTTATCAGGTAGTGACCACATGCTACCTTACTTTCGTTGGGCTTAGCGCGAGCTGTTCTTGGCATGGCCACTTGCGGCAACGCTTGGACTCACAGCGGCCAGTTTTGACGCAGTGCATTGATAGAATGCCGGCCTTGCCGTGTACAAGAAGTGCCCCGATATGACAGACGACTTTTCTCAACTATTTGACTTGATGGATCGATGGCGGCACTTGCCGAAATACAAGCTTGAGGGGAATTTGCAGCCGTTTTTTGGGCTGGTCTTGAAGGATATACTCTCGAAAAATTTGAAAGTTCAAGTGCTTGATCCAGTGATTCCGGAATTTCCTCTCCTGATAGACACACAATCGAACGGCAAGCAACAGCGCCGATCCAAGAATGTTGACTTCCTCGCTCTTACGGAAAAAGAAAAAGAAAATGAAAGGACTGCGTATCTCGTTGAACTTAAGACAGACAATGCCTCGTTCAAATATGGTCAGCTCAAGGATTACTTGGAATTCGCCGACAAAGGCTTGTGCCACCTAGTTAAGGGTGTTCTGTATATAGCGGGAGGAGGCGGAGCTAGACAGAGAAAGAACAAGTATGGCCACCTTCTTCACCTGCTCGAAAAACTTGAACTAATAACAATTAAGGAACAGGATATCCTCTACAAGCAATACACAAAAAAACCAAACTCTTGGCCGAATGTTCTTCGACCTGACAACATTAGCCTCCACCCAGACATTAGCTCTATTTCTACTAAAGTGGTTTACATAGTTCCAGACAAATGTAAGTTCAATGAATTCCTCCAAAATTCAAAGCTCGACCTCAAGGAGTACCTTCGTGTCATTTCCTTCAAAGAGATCCAGCTTGAACCGCAGTACGCTAAATTCGATTGCTGGCTTCACCAATTGGCCGACAAAGAAAAAAAAGCTGGCAAACCATGTCCAAGAACAATCCACAAATGACTCCAACCCTCTCCAAATCCCGCTTCATCAACGGCTCCCAATGCCACCTGCGCCTCTGGCACGACCATCACGCATCACACCTCGCCAAACCGCCAAGTCCCACCCTCCAAACCATCTTCAAAACCGGCCACGAAGTCGGCGAACTAGCCTGCGCCCGCCACCCGGGCGGCTATCTCATCGCCCACGACCACCGGCATACTGAAGAAGCCCTTGAAGAAACAGCCGAACGCATCTCACAAGACACCCTCCCCGCGCTGTTCGAAGCCGCCTTCTCGCACCAAGGTCTTTTCTCCCGCGCCGACATCATCGAACGCCTCCCCGACGACGGCTGGCGACTCATCGAAGTCAAGTCCACCACCCGCAACAAGGACGTATTCTTGCTCGACCTCGCCTTTCAGCTCCGCCTCATGCGGGGCGCGGGGCTTGATGTGCGCGATGCGGGCGTTCTGACGCTCAACCGGGACTACATCTACGACGGGCAGCAACTAGACCTCGACGCGCTGTTCCGCTATCACCCGTGCTTTGAACAAGCCGACGCGATGAGCGAATCCGTCGGTCATCAAGCCGAGGCCATGCACGCGCTGATCGCCCAAGAGCATCCACCCGACATCGCGCCGGGCGACCATTGCTTCACGCCCTACCCCTGCCCCTATCACGCGCATTGCACGCAAGGCCAACAAGACACAGCACAAGCCAACGAGAAACTACCAGCGCTCACTCCGCAACAACATGATTATGTCAAGCGCGCCCTCGCCTCGGTCGCACCGCCAATCCGACACCTCGATTTCGAAACCTTCGCGCCAGCGATTCCGCGATTCGCTGGCACCCGCCCCTATGACGCAATCCCGTTCCTGTTCTCAGTCCACACCGAGCGCGACGGCGCAGACCCTATCCATACCGACTACTTGCACACAGGCGACGACGACCCGCGCCCACACATCGCCGACCATTTGATCGAAGCGCTCGGCAGCGACGGCAGTATCTGCACCTACTCCGGCTACGAGCGCAGGGTGATCAAAGAACTTATCGCAGCGCTACCTGACCGCGCTGATGCGCTTCGCACGCTTGAAGCCCGTCTGTTCGACCTCTACCGGCCCATTCGTATCGGCTACTACCACTCAGGCTTTCGCGGCTCGTTCTCGCTCAAGAACATGCTGCCGCTACTCTCACCGAACAGCGGCTATGACGATCTTGCCATTGCTGATGGACAGACGGCGGCGGCTCGCTATTCGCTTGCGCTGC
This sequence comes from Gammaproteobacteria bacterium, assembly GCA_026709225.1. GTDB lineage: Bacteria > Pseudomonadota > Gammaproteobacteria > Pseudomonadales > Azotimanducaceae > Azotimanducus > Azotimanducus chitobiosivorans. The sequence continues at coordinate 19,425 of JAPOTJ010000087.1, forward strand.
ATACGCAAGATCAAGCGGAGCAACAGTCGATATTCGACGACCTGCGTGCCTATTGCGAACGGGACACGCTCGCGAGCATCACGATACGGCAAGCGCTCGCGAACCTCTGATAAAGCGTTCAGCAGCAGCGGCCAGATCAGCGAGCTAAGGCAATTCAAGCTCCACGACAAAGCGCTCAAACGGCAGCACACGTATGCCCCGCGCTAAAACATAGTCCTTGCCTCTCGTGTGGACTTGATAGAACTCTGGAATGGATGTCCTGTCTCTGAAGTATTTTAGGTGCGGCGAACAATCGGTGTCGGCGAGCTTGCATTCAACGGCGAATTTTGGCGCGCCGTCCTCAAGCACCACAAAGTCAACTTCGCGCTTGTCCGTGTCGCGCACATAGCGCAGTTCCATCGCATAGCCCTCGGTGTCTTGTCGGTAGTGGCAGTACTTCAGTAGCTGGCATGCGACTAAATTCTCGAAGCGGGCGCCCTCATCGGGCAAGGCCGACCAGTCCCAGAAGTAGAGTTTTTGCTCCTTCTTGACGGCGCGTATGGTCGGCGCGCCGTATGGAGAAATGCGAAAGGTGAAATACAGGTTGTCGAAAATGGTGAGCCATCGTCGAACTGAATCGTGCGAGACCTGCAGGTCTTCGCGCAGCGCTTGCAAAGAAAGGGGCGAGGCCACTCGCCTGAGAAGCGAGGCATGCAGCAGCTCAAGAAGGCTCACTTCCATGACCCGCTCCAAGTCTCGCAGGTCTTCGCGTAGCACCCGCGCGCCGCGCTCAAGATTCCAGCGCCTCCAATGATTGACGTTTTGCTTGGACAAAGGCTCAGGAAATCCACCGAAACGCAGCAGACTCTGCAGATCATCCGCATTGGGCACGGCGCTCATCTCGCGCAGCGAATATGGGTGCAGCCGGTAGTAGTGATAGCGCCCCTGCAATGAATCTCCGCCCTTTCGATAATGGTCGAGACTCGCCGAGCCAACGACAAGGGCGGAGCGAGATGGAACAAACTCGTCATAGAACCCCTTGAGCAACCCTCGCCAGCGTGCGTACTTGTGAATCTCATCGAATACGAGCAGGTCATCGGCGGGCAGATCCCCGTTCAGAATACGATTGCGGTGGCGGTCGATGTCCCAATTCAGGTACGCCGGATGCTTGGCATCCTGATCAAGCAGATGCAGTGCGAGCGTTGTCTTGCCAACCTGACGCGGCCCGCCGACAAAAACCATCTTTGCCGCAAGGTCGCACCGGCAATGTTCAGCGATGTATCTATGAGTCGTCAGATCAGGCAATTTATGCTGTGTATTTTTGGCACAACCCAATATAACTCATGAGTAAATTTGTGTAAACAAAAAAATGCTAGTGAATCGTGATGAATGCCGCTGAAAATTGCCCAGTGCCGTAATCCCGTCTTTCAATGGTCGGAAGCGAGCTTATTGCGCACTGATGTGATTAAATGCGCTGGCTTTATCGGACGCGAGAGAAGGCACTATCTGTGACAGACGACCAGCTTGTGCGCATCTTCCAGTTGATGGATTCTCAGCGGCATCTGCCGAACTACAAGCTAGAGCTTCGCGCCGCACCATTCTTCGAGTTTTTCTTGCCAGACATACTCTACCGAAGTCTCAAAGGCCACCCCAGAATTGATGAATCTGCAGTAATACCCGAGTTTCCGCTGGATGATAAGAGTCGCCATAAAGTCGACTATGTCGTTTTCGGGGAAAAAGAAAAGCCGATCGGCAAATTGACTCCCTATTTTGTCGAGCTCAAAACGGATATGGAGTATTTTCTTCCCACCCAAATCGTAGACTATGCGAAGAGGGCTAAAGATGACTTTGCGTGCATGATGAAGAAAAACGTGATCGGGCGAGTCAAGCGGACTGACACCACTCCCCGAAGACAAAAGTACGCTCACCTCTTGAGGCGACTCACCTCTCCGCCGGGCCCCGACATCGTAACTTTACCGCAAAAAGACATCTTCGAAACCACGTTCCCTCCGAACAAGAAAGGCTGGAGCAATGCCCGCCGCAACGTGAAAGTGAATAATGAGATAAAGTTCGCACCAATCGAAGTCGTCGTTTTGCTACCAAAAAAAGAACATCCGAAAGTTGACAAACTCAAAGGCGAACTCAAACATATAAATGCTACGGTACATTTCATCGACTTCTGCGAGGTAGCTAATTTGGTCGAGACTCGCGGCGGCCTCGGTTGCATATTCGCTACTTACCTGCGCAAGTGGACTAAGCGTGCCGGCATTGCACAAATAGTCTGGCAATGACAACTGACAACCCTGCCCACGCCGCATCCTGCTTCGTCACGAGTCCCCAATGCCATCCGAGCCCCAGCAAAAACATCACGCAGCCCCACCCTCACGATGATGCGCCACAAGTCCGGCGCCGATCTCAAACAACCGCTCCCGCAGCTTGCTCGGCTGCTCAACAGTGACGTGCCGCCCCCACGTCACCAAATGAAAGCACATCTCGTCGAGGCCGCCCGCCGTGAAGCGAACAGTTACGGAGCCATCTTCATGTTCGGTGATTGATTGGCTTGGATGAAACACAAAGCTCCTCGCATCGGCCGCCGCCTTTGAGTCGAAGCGCAGCACCACGTCAAAAGGCGGCTCCTGATATGCCCCGAACGAGCGCTCGGCGAAGGCTTGCAAGTCGAAATCCAGATCCGCCTCAAACGCCGTGACCGTCAGGCGCGCGTGGCTCATATTCGGCAAGCGCCACAGCCGAAACTCGCTCGACTGGTCGAGTCGTCCGACCAAGTAGGCGCGGTTTCCGTAAAGCACACCATACGGCTCGACTTCTTTCAGGCTGCGCTCGCCCGACCCCCTCGCAACGTACTCGAAGGCAATTTTGCGAGACGCTCTGATCGCATCCCGAATGAGCGGCAAGAGTTCGCCGTCGAATCCCGGTCGAGGACCCGGGCGCATGGCGAGCCCTTCAACCCGCATGAGCGTCTCCACATCATCATCGAACGCTTGCGGATTGAGCGGTCGCTTGAGAGCGCCTAGCTTCACCGCCAACTCGCGAAGCGAGTCTGTGCGCCGAGCGGCACCGCCCGAACGTGTCAAATGCGCGATGGCGAACTCAAGCGCGGCTATTTCCTCGGGCGAGATTTGGGCGAGGCCGCGCAGTCCTGCCGATTGCAGCCGCCAATGCACGCGCTTGTCCGCCGAATCCACTTCGATCAGTGGCCCGAACGCCATCTCGACAGCGTTGCGCATGCGCTCGGCGGTGCGGCGGCTGACGCCGAACTCGCCTTGGATATCGTCCATCGTCACGCCGCCGCGTGCACCCTGCAATCGCATGGCCAGGCGCACGATGTCTGTCAGCCGTTCATATCGCATGGGCATCTCCCATCCTATGCCGCGAAGCCGATTTGCTTTGGTCGGTCTGGCTTGATCTCGCATTCTTCGCGCAGCATCTCGGCGAGCGCCTTGGCATCGCCCTGCTTACCCAAGACCTCAGCGCGCCGACGCACAACCGCAAAGTCGCCCGGCGTGAGATTGCGCAAGGCTTGCGCGCCTGCTGGTAGTTCCAAATCAAAGAAGGCACGAAACGCGAGCTTGATCTGCTCGGGCGCAAGATAGTCAAGCTGGATCTTGAAATCGAAGCGGCGCAGGGTCGCGTGGTCAAGACGCTCTCCGAAGTTCGTCGTACACGCGAACGGCAAGGGGTGACTCTCCATCCAAGTAAGCATTTCATTCACTTGGCTGACCTCCCAGTCTCGCTGCGCATGACGCCGGTCGGCGAGTAGCGAATCGGCCTCGTCGAATACGAGGAACTGCGCCTGATCTCGGGCGTCTTCAAAGGCACCTGCGATGTTCGCTTCGGTACCTCCCACCCACATGGAGAGCAAGTCGGAGGCACGTCGCTGCGCGACTTCGAGCCCCATCAACTCCGCAAGGTGGCGAACGAATGCACTCTTGCCAGTCCCCGGCGGCCCTTGCAGCAGAAGCGATTGACGCTGTTTTCCGCGTGAGGTCAACGATCTTGCCAGTTGGCGCAAGTCGCAATCGCCGCGAACAAGCGAGATATCGAAATCGTCCATCTTGCGTTGCGGTGCGCCATTGCCATACAGCAAACGCGACAGGCTGAGAACGCCCTTGCGCACCGTCTCGATATCGCCACCTTCGATCAGCCCCGCAGCGGCCGTCGCCCCCGCCGCAACGCTCGGTGCCACTTCGAACTCACGACCAAGCGACTCGGCTTCGCCACTTCGCGTCGGGATGCCTTGGCGCTCAAGCTCTCGCGCCCAGATTCTTCCGCGAATGCGGGGCGAAGGCAAGCGCAGTTCCATCGCGTACATCATGCGCCGAAGGATTGTTGGGCATGTGTTGCGGGCAGAGTTTGTGGTCCACAACACTGGTAGCGCGTTTTCCTCCAACAGCCGGTTGAGAAACACTTTGGAGCCGCCCGAGCCGCGCTCACGCATCCCAAAATATCCAAATCCGCCACTCGAAGAAGAGAGCACGTCTTCCATTTCATCAAAGAGCATGAGCGACCCTTCACCGTCTCCGAACATGCGCTGAGCGAGCCGCAGCTCTCCTATACGTTCGCGTCGAGTCGGCTCTTTCCCGTGAACATCAGACTCACCGACACTGTGCAGGACAAGCCCAAGCCGCTCGGCAAGCGTCCGGCAAAACTCAGTCTTGCCGGTGCCGGGCGGCCCGTAAATGAGTATGTTGACCCCGCGTCGGCGCGCTCTGACCGCACCCTGAATCAAGCGCTCGATATGATCCCGCTGATCCGCAACATGGTCGAAGTCCTGCCATGTGAGCTGGGGCGCCGGGGAATTGCCAAACAGGACATGGCGAGAATCCGTGCCGCAGCTCGCTGGCGCATCCACTAGGCGCTGCGCGCAATCAGAGGCTGTGATTTCCCCGTCTGAGTGTACATGCACCAGTTCAAACACGATCAGTGGCGATTCTGAGCTTAGCCGGCCGCGCAAATGACCAGCGGAAACGCTGAGCACCGCCGCGAGGGCCGGGTTGTACGTCGACAAAAACCATCTGTTGCACCCTCGCCGGCCGGGTGCTTCACTGAACTGGTCAAGGAAGTTTTCAATGACGCCCTGGCTTCTGTAGCGGATGAGCAATTCAAGTAGATTGACGTCCGTGCGTGTCAAGCGCAGGTGGCGACCAAGGCTTTCTATCCTCATCGCCAATCGGTCACGTCGAACAGGCCCACGCCGTGAGCTTAACCAATCTTCTAGCGAGGCTTCGCCTCAGACCGACGAGGCATGGGAAGTTCGCCGAGAGGCATT
>JAPOTJ010000099.1 GCA_026709225.1 Gammaproteobacteria bacterium
CCACCTCGCCGGCCTCTTCGACGACCCCGACGACGACGACGGCACCTTCAAGTACGACCTCCGAACCGACCCGGGCCTGCGCAAGAGCGGCGACAGCGGCGAAAAAGGCCAGCTCGGCTTCGACCTCAGCATCGAGCGCGGCACCGACAAGGACGGCAAGGAGACAATCACCGGAACGATCAGCAGCGACGGCAGCGTCTGGTCGAACCACCTGCCCGGCACCTTCGACATCACCGTCGTGGCCACCGACGACGACGACGACACGCCCCTCCCCGGCGAAACCACCTTCCACATCATCCTCGACGACGGCGACGACGACATCACCGCCATCCACCTCTACCATCCGGCGGACGCCGACGGCGACGAGGCGCGCAACGTCGACTACGAAGTGGGCGTGGACGAGAACGACGCCTCGGAGGTCATATTCGGGCGCATCAGGGTGGTGGACCAGGACAGCGCCGATCATCCACACGGTCAGCACGAGGTGACGGTCGACAACAAGAAATTCGAGATCAAGGAGGACGCCGACGGCGGCTTCTGGCTGGCGCTGAAGGCGGGCAACGCGCTCGACCATGAAACGGATGATCCGATCGAACTCACGATCACCGCCAAGCCCATGACGGTGGATTCCGAGGGCAAGATTGTCGTGAACAAGGACGCGACCACGCACGAGACGCAGACAGTCGACGTGATCGTGAACGATGTCAACGACGCGCCCAAGGCCATCAAGAACCCGGGCAACTGGTGGGTCATCGTGGACGACGACGAACACGACGAGGACGATGTCGAAGCCGGCGATTGGCTGAGCTTCCGGCTCGAAATGGACGACGGCGACGACTCCACCACCGAGTATCCGGCGTTCACCGACGAGGACGACGGCAAGAACGGCGACCTCGAGTACGAGCTGGTCAACGCCCCCGACTGGCTCGAGATCGACGACGAGACCGGCGTCATCCGGAACAAGGCCAAGATGCTCGCCCCGGAATCCGGCGGCACCTACCGGGTCACCGTCAAGGCCACCGACAACGAGGGCGCCGACGACGGCCTCTCCGACCAGTTCACCTTCCAGCTCGTGGTGGCCTTCAGCGGCGCTGATGACGACGACAACCTATACCGGGACAACGACGAGCCCCAGCTCTCGCGCGGCACGGTGAATGATATACGGGAGAACCCCAAGGATGGCGTCTTGGTCGCCACCTTCACGGTGCGCGACGACGACAGCGCTTTGGTGGGCCATCCCTTCGCGCCGCGCATGCCCGAAATCACGGGTGTCGTCAACAACGACGATGAAGACGACACCAATAACGACGACGGCACTGCAGAAGATCGGTCGGGCTACTCAACCGCGTTCAAGATCGAACATGCCTCCGGCAACAGCTACCGGATCGTGACCACGAAAGACGCCGGTGAGCTGCTCGACTACGAGACCGTCGAGGACATCACGATTTCCTTGTCGGTGGAGGACGGCACCGGAGCGTCGGACACGCTGGATATCAGCGTTGACATCGACAATGTCAACGAGGCGCCGGTCAAGGCTTCGGGTTATGCAGGGGCGGGCAACACCGCCGTTGCAGTAGAGCAGTCGGAGACAGGAAAGCGGTACCTCTGGATCAATCTATACGACTTCTGGGAGGATCTGGACGAACGCCAGGACGACGACGACCTCACGTTCACAGCTACCGCGAACGTGCCGTGGATCAAGGTGCTGCACCGGCCGCAAAAGTGGGAGGATCTTGAGGAAGGCAAGGACGACGACGATGACGACGACGATGTGACTTGGGGCACGATCGTTACCGGCACCGGTGACGATCAAGTTACCGTTGTCGCCGATGATGCAGGCGGCACGCCGGATGACGATGATTTTGTAGTAGTTTTCGAGATCGACCGCACCAAGGCCAACAACAAGCAGGCGGATGTCGCCGCGGGCGGCACCATCACGCTCACCGCCAGGGACGAAGGCGGCGCAATCGCGGCGAAGCCGGAAACCATCAAGGTCAACGTCACCGACGAGAACCTGGACATCGGCGAGAACGAGAAGGCCGTCACCCTGTCCGGCTCAACGCGCGAGGGTGCCACGCTTAAGGCCCGTTTCGACGAGACCAAGGACCCCGACCTGGTGGGCGATCCCGAAGCCTACCAGGTCGTCTACACTTGGTCTGCTGGCGCAAGTTCGGACGGAACCGGCGGCACGGTTCGCCAAGCCGGCTTGAGCGACAGCTACACGATGACGCAAGCCGATGTGGGCATGTACATCAACGTGGCCGTCACCTACCGCGAGCTGCTGCCGGCAGGCACGACCATGGACTTCGGCACGGGCGCCGCGCAGACTGGCGGCTCGGCTGTCACGACTGGCACGGTGCGCAACGCCCAGGATGACGGCGAGGCTCACTTCAACATCCTCACCAACGGCAGCACCGGCCTGACCGCCGAGGTCCGAATCATCGACGAGGACGGCGTTCCAAACGCGGGCGAAACCGGCGCTCCGGTGTACACCTGGCAGCAGTCGGCGAACGGCGTGAGCGGATGGGAAGTCGCCGATGGAGACGATGTCACCACCGACCAAATCTTGACGCTGGCGAACGGCAACGGCTTGTACTACCGCCTAGTGGTCACCTACACCGACGAGCAGGGCGGGACCGAGCGCATCGCCAGCGATGGGGTCAAAGTGGGCGACGTGGCAGCGCTTGCTGACACAGCCACGCCCTCTCTGACTGGCCAGTGGGTGATTGGCGGCACGCAGCGTGTGAACGCCCCCGAGGTGAAGGACGTGACCGTGGGCGTGCAGTGGCAGATGCGGATGAACGCGGGAACCGTCGAAGACCCCGAGTTCTACTGGGTGGACATCGCCGGCGCCACCGGCAGGACGCTGGCCATCACCTCCGATTACGCGGGCGAAAGCTTGCGCGTCGTGGTCACCCACTCAGACAAGGCTGGCATCACATCCACAACGATCCTGCCTTCTTCTACAGGGCAGGCGATCAGCGACACCATCACCAACACGGCGCCAAGGGCGACGATGACCGAAGACTACGAGATCGAGGCACAGATCGATGACACGGAGGGCGCGGTGGTGACCACGGTCGAGCACACCGTTCCGGTGGCCACGCTGTTCGATGACCTCGACGGCGATCCGCTCACTTACACGGTGACAGCAGGGCCGGGAGCTGACTTAGCCAACAGCGGTACGGGGAACGGAGCGATCTGGATCAGCGCCAACGATGCGGGCCTCCTGTCGTTCGATGCGAACACCGGCGAGCTGATCTACGCCACCGACGAGAAAGGCGGCCACGACGGCGACCCCGCGGACGGCGGCGGCAATGTCGTTTCGCTCACGATCCAAGCCAGCGACGGAACGGCTCAGGCAACGACCGACGTGGACATCCGCCTCAACGTCAAGCCTACCGAGATCATGGTCGTCCATTCGTCTGACACCTCAGTCGTGGAGGGCGAGAAAATCTCGGCCAACACGACCGTCGCGACGCTGAACGTGGAGGACGAAAACTCTGGAAGCCACAAGTTCGGCACCCACAAGGTGACGGTGGACGACGATCGCTTCCAAGTAGTGAAGGACACCGACACCGACGGCAGCACTTGGCTCCTGCAAGTGAAGAAGGACGCGGTGTTCGAATTCATGGAAGTGGACGACAAGAACATGCCGCTGCCCTTGGACACAGTGCAGAACGTGAAGGTCAAGCTCACCGCCACCGACGGCGGCGACAAGAAGGCCACCTTCACCATCATGAGAGACGGCAAGGAAGTCGAAGTCGATTACAGGGAGATCACCGTCACCGCGCTGGACATCACCAACGCCACCAAGGACGATGCCGACGCCCCGGTGCTCGCTGCTGAAATCCCCGGCCTTGACGACGACGCTGACGATGGCGAAGCCGACGAGAGGGTTGACGGCAGCGGCGACGACGATGTGGACGGCGGCTGGAAGCCAGCGGAGGACATGATGAGCAGCATCGCAATGTTGGATGACGGCCTCTTCTAGACGAGGGGAAGAGGTCGCCTTTAGGATGGCGCGCCCTAGGGACGGGGGCGCACATCCAAAGGGCATCCAGCCCACCAACTGCAAAGCCGCCCGGCAGGAGCCCGGCGGTTTTTCTTTTGGGAAACGAGCCACATGAAGCGGAGTCATCGTCGGCGCTCGGGCATGTCTTCAACAGTGATCATTACTGTCAAGAGATCGGACTCGGCGCTATCTGGGTCTGTAACGGTGACGGCTACAGACGCTGGCGCAGTGAATCTCAGTTGCGAGGGGAGTTGGAAGATTCCTTGCTTGGAGCGGTTGTCGGGGTTGTCGATTGGCTAGTGAGCGCCGCGTCCGTTCGGAATCTTTGCGAGCAGCTCCTCTTCGCTCGCGCAGTCCACAATCCAGTCCGAGACTTGCTCGAATTCCGCCGTACCACTCAAGCTCGCAAGATGCTCGCCGAGGCTTTCGCCAGCGCGCCGGCCGAACCGGCGCGTCGCCAAGCGGCCAATCCAAGCGCGCTGTTCCTGCCGCAGCGTGCTTGTGGCTTGCTCGGCACCTCGCTCGACACCTTGTTCGATGCCTTGCACAAGGCCCTGCTCGACGCCCTGCTCGAAGCGCAGCTCCATAATATCCTTCTTTATTTCTTCCACCACATCGGGGAACTCTTCCATCCAGTTCATCAGCACCTCCTTCCGGTCTGCTTCTTTGTATTTCGTCGGCCAGAGCACTTCGTACACCCACAGGGTCAGGTCGCGGCAGAACTCCCTGTCCGCCTCGCCCCACCGCCGCCGCGCCGCCTTCAAGACTTCCTTCGCCTCGGCGCTGCCCGGCGCGTTCGCCATCCTCACGATCAGGGACATGCGGCCGTCCCCGGAGTGTTGACTTGACGACAGCGCTCCCGCGTCGAGCAGAAGATAGCACTTCTCCGGCATGTACGCCAGCAGGCCGGGCGGACACTCCGTCGCTTCACGCAAGCCTTGCATCGACGCGCTCCTCCGGGAAGCGCCTCAGCGTCGCCGCGTCGAACTCGGGCAGCAGCCCTCGCGGGAGGGAAGCGCCGCAGCATCTTCGCCACCACGCCTGAGTGCGCGAACAGCCGCTTCGCGATGCGGTCGTGTCCTTCGCGTACTTGGGTGTTGTCATCGGCCATGCGCGTACTTTGACAGGAAAGTATCGGAATCGTGGTGCGACATTTGCCGAATTTCATGTGGGAAGTTGGCGTTCGGAGCTGTGCGATTCTTCTGACTTGTGCTTTGGCAGGAACGGGCTACGTTAGCCGCCTCGGTCTTGCGCGGGTGCACTCCGTGAACAGCGACCCTGATTAGCGCTCAAGCGCCTAGCGCTTGATGGTAAGCGCCCGCCGACCATACATGCGAAGTGTGATGCATCCGCCGATACATGCCGAATCGCACCTCGCGCACGTGTGCTAGAGTAAGCAAATGAAAGGCTTCTTGAACAGCGAAAGTACGGCTGCGGCTGCGGGAGCCCTGTCGGCCTGGCCAGAGGCGCACGCCGCCGTTCTTTACGGTTCCAGGGCGCGAGGCGACTTTTCTCCGGAGAGTGATTTTGATATTGCCTTCATCACCCAAAATGGCAACAACTTCGGGCATCCGCCTCTCGCCGCAGCAGGCGCCATCCAAGCCTTGTGGCGAGATGCCAAATGCATCTTCATCTCCGAACAGTTCATCGTCAAGAGCGCCTCGCAGGTTGGAAGTATCGCCCGGTCAATTGCGAGGGAAGGGTTGCTGCTGGCTGGACACTGGGATCGCCCGGCTCTAAAAGAGGCAGCACCAATGGACACTGAAGAATACGAACAACTCATGCACAGTGCGCTTGACTGCGTGCTCGATGCCGCGCTCGCGTACGGACGCATCGGATCACATCCTTCATTGGCCGACGATGGCAGGATGTGCAACCGCTTCGTCAAGAACACCGCCAACGCGGCGGAGCGCACGGCTAAAGCCATACTGGGAAGAACGGGCGTGGATGTGCCTTGGACGCACAGCGTCGAAGCGTTGGTCAGAAACGCACACGAGGCTGGCCGCTCAGACGTAGCCAATACGATAGAACCGCTGAACGGTGACACCCAAACAGACCATGTCGCTGACTACTTCGTGCAGGGTTCGGACGCACATGCCTGCCGGCGGGCTGCGGACCGGCTCGGACGGGTACTTGACGCTTGGATTCAGGAGTGGCGAATCGCCGCAGGTATTGCCGTCGAAAGAAGACATCGGGATATGCGCACGGCTGCATTGGGTATGGCAGCGGAATCAGCCAATGCGGTTCGGCAGGCGCAACGCAGACCGAATCGGGATGACGACCGGCCGAACGACAGGGAGCGCGTGGATGCGCTGCTTGCGTGCGGAGATCATCTCGCGAACATGTTTCGATCATTTGCCGCAGCTTTGTCCAAGGATTAGCGGAGCTGGGAGAGTGATGTCTCAGAGAAAGTCAAGGAGTCTGGTCCAAAGCTCTAGCTGAAAACGCGCTTGGCTTCAGTCGTGACGCCACAACGCCAATAGCTACAGACACTGGCGCAGTGAATCTGAGTTGGGATGTCGAAGATTCCTTGCTTGGGGCGGTTGTCGGGTTGTCGCTTGGCTAGTGACCGCCGCGTCCGTTCGGAATCTTTGCGAGCAGCTCTTCTTCGCTTGCGCAGTTAAAGTTCGGAAACCCGTTACGCACCAAATAGCTCGCGTAGCCAGCCGACAAGGGATGTCGCGACGGGCGCATCGTGGCGGAGGTCACCAGCCGTGATGGCGGTGCCCATACGTCTCGGAGATTTGCGTGCTGCGAGCCATGCGTGAACATGGGCGCGGGTCAATTTTCGGGATTCGAACTTGCGTTCTTCGGCAGGAATGCCGTCAATATAGGCTTGAGCGCGAGGCCAGAGAGGGTCGTTTTGAGGAATCAATTTCGCGACGAAATCCTCAAGCTCCCCCGGTCTCTTGTTGTCCGGCATTAGCCACACACCGACTCGAATACCGCGAGGACCAGAGAAAACCGAACCGGCATGAGCCAAATTCGCAGGAACTTCGCAATCGGCTTCTCGTAGCTTCTCAGAAATGGATTGCCAACGTTTCTTACAACTGCTGTTGGCATCCGCCAAGATACCAAGTGCCTCCCGCTGTGAAACGTTTACTTCGTTGTAGATGGACTTTCGTAATTCCGTGAACCCCCCTTTTTCCCAGATGTCGAACGATTGTCGAAGTTGATGCCGTTTGACGAGCTTCTCTACCACATGCACCTCGTCATTGCCTTCAACAATCAATAATTTGGATTTCGACCTTGCCTCCATCCCGGCTAACGAACCTCAGTTCTTTGTTGGGCTGCGACCAACAGATCTTCTTTAGGGTATTCAACCGCAACGATCTCGTCCTCATGGCGTTCAAGCCGAATTACCATGCCTTCGGCATGCGACCCAGCTGTGGCAGTTGCGAAACCAACAATGCAGTCCCAGCTATGTGTCGCGGCGATGACTTGCGTGTTGGCTGCTTCAGCCGCACTGAAAATCATTCGCCAAAGCGCAGGCTGAATTCCATAGTGAATGCCATTCTCCACCTCGTCAATGAGCAGAATACCGTTGCGACAGTTTGCAAGCGCGAGTGCGACCGACAAGAGGCGGTTGGCGCCGTCACCGAGACGCTTCAGGGGAATAGGCGCAGATGAGGAGGTGAGCTTCGCGACAACTCGACGTCCCGGAGAACGGTATGAGCGCGGAGACTCGCCCACCACGGCGAGACGCTCTAGCGAATCTCCCACGACTAGGCGAAGCGCTTGTATGGCGAAATCTTCTGTCTCCGTCAGGGCACCGGCATCCCATAAACGAGCAACATCGGCGTTTCCCAGTAGACCCGGTCCGAGAGATTCGAACGGAATGGGGTCAGGCCATTCAGCGGGAAGGCGAGTCGGGCGGAAATGCCGCTCAGTGATGCGCCTACGATCCCCGTCATAGTAGCGCAACAGACCGGCGGGAAGATTTTGGCTATGCTCGCCTACAGACACTCGAAGATTCATGGCAGGATTTTCCAGTCTGAATAAGCTCGGCGATTCAGAATCCATGTCGGCATCTTCCAATCGCAGGGATAGATTTAAAGATTCATTCGTTGAGCCTATCTGTATAGGAGGAACGATCGTGCCGCTATGCTGATCAAAGTCATGGAACAAAGATGAAAAGTCCGGAAGCAGTACTGAATCCCCCTCGTCTTCTCCAAGTACGAACTCCTCCCGCGTGTTGATGAGATCGAATAGTTCACGAGAGCCACCTCTTGAGGCGTAGAATCTGACAGCTTCCAAAACAGATGTCTTACCGACACCATTTTTGCCTGCAAGCAAGGTAACGCGACCTAATCGAGGAAGGTCGAGTGAACGGATGCCTCGAAAACCACTTATCGAAAGAGATGGAAAATGCAATTGGGTACTCATGCGCTGCTCAATGGATTGTCCGTCCGCTTAGTTAGCGAGCGCTGCGTCCGTTCGGGATCTTTGCGAGCAGCTCCTCTTCGCTCGCGCAGTCCACGATCCAGTCCGAGACTTGCTCGAAGTCCGCCGTGCTGTTCACGTTCGCAAGATGCTCGCCGAGGCTTTCGCCAGCGCGCTGGCCGAACCGGCGCGTCGCCAAGCGGCCAATCCAGGCGCGCTGTTCCTTCCGCAGCGTGCTTGTGGCTTGCTCGGCACCTCGCTCGATGCCTTGTTCGAAGCGCAGCTCCATAATATCCTTCTTTATTTCTTCCACCACATCGGGGAACTCTTCCATCCAGTTCATCAGCACCTCCTTCCGGTCTGCTTCTTTGTATTTCGTCGGCCAGAGCACTTCGTACACCCACAGGGTCAGGTCGCGGCAGAACTCCCTGTCCGCCTCGCCCCACCGCCGCCGCGCCGCCTTCAAGACTTCCTTCGCCTCGGCGCTGCCCGGCGCGTTCGCCATCCTCACGATCAGGGACATGCGGCCGTCCCCGGAGTGTTGACTTGACGACAGCGCTCCCGCGTCGAGCAGAAGATAGCACTTCTCCGGCATGTACGCCAGCAGGCCGGGCGGACACTCCGTCGCCTCCCGCAGGCTGTGCACTGCCTTCCAGCGCGGCCGTCCGGTGTAGAACACCAGGGGGATGATCGCGGGCACGGCGTCTCCCCTTCGCTGGCAGTCCTCCCACAGCATCGCGCACTGCACCGTCATCCGCGCCGCCATCGCCGCGTCGGGGGTGGACTGCGCTTCGATGAGCAGCACGATGCGCACGCCGTCCCGCAGGGCGAACTCCCATGCGATGTCGGCGCGACGCAGCGCAAGCCTTGCATCGACGCGCTCTGCCGGGAAGCGCCTCAGCGTCGTCGCGTCGAACCCGGGCAGCAGCCCTTGCGGGAGGAAGCTGCGCAGCGTCTCCGCCACCACGCCTGAGTGCGCGAACAGCCGCTTCGCGATGCGGTCGTGTCCTTCGCGCACTTAGGTGTTGTCATCGGCCATGCCCCTACTGTGACAGGAACTCGCGAGGATCGTGGTGCGACATTTACCAGACTTCATGTGGGAAGTCGGCGTTTCGGTGTGTGCGAGTTTTATGAATTGTTAGGCGCTGTCCCGGCAGCCAGAGCCATCCATCCAACGGAATGGGGTCAAGCCGCTCAATGGAGTGTGAGCGGGAGCGGATTTGCAGCTATGAATTTCTGTCGCGCAAGCGCCTAGAACGCTGACGCTGGAAGGTGCAGGCGGATCTCATCGTCACACCGTGCAAGAATTGGCTGAGCATGGCGGCCTCTGAATGCTATGGACACTTTGCGCAATCTGTTCCTCTCAGCACTCCGCAGGCCTCTGTGAGCGAGTATTGGAACAAATTCAAACCGTGCCGTGTGAGGCAGCCAATCATTCGCAAGGCTGCTTCCTTGAGTCAGTTGAGCTTGGACATGGGTCGCAGACAGGGAGCCCTGTTTGAATTCGATCGGTGCTACACAAACGTTTCCCGAGCGATCGCTGACGAAAAGATAGTCGCATCGAGTGCGATTCGTTATTCCAAGCGACTTCGCATCAAGGTCTACGATAAGCCGTGGCGTCGGAGCACCCTGCAAAGACAATGAGCAGCGGTCGCGTTTGCAACGATGAGTTATGCAGGATTGTGGCAAGCGTTCTTTGAATTTTCTGAGAAACGGCGTCACCCAGAGGCCCCTGCTTGAAGAGCGTTATAGATCTTAGCGCTCTCGTTGTATAGCGCATCGCTTACTTCTTCGTAGTCGGTCGGATACAGCCCGGTTTCAGCGTCGATCTTTATCTCCTTCACCACCGAGCTTCGGGAGGTTCCCTTGTGTTTGAACAGCCACGCTCCGACATCTTCAGGCTGTAGCACGACTTCCTCATCTTCTCGAGTATCTGGTGGGAGTTCAGAGGCTTTCACAAGATTACCCAATTGTTCAAGAATCCACTCGCTATGAGTGGTGATGACGACCCGCACACCGGCATTGATGATATGCACGAGCTCGCGAGCAAAAGCGGCTTGCGTTGAGGGGTGGAGATGAGACTCGGGCTCTTCAATGATCAGAATGTCGTTTTTTCGCACGACATGTCTCAGATAGAGCACGATTGGCGCAAGTTCTGAAACCATAGACGAAGCGAGCATAAGCGGAAGGTTCTTTTTCCACCCCGTTGGTCGGTAGGCAAACGAAGGGTATTGAATTTCGCCACGGTTTACCTCGACTTTGCCATCAAGAATTCGTCTCTCCACGCCTCTTGCGACCTCGCGAAGACTCGTGGACTTCTGTGGGTATCGCTCCATCTGGCTGATCTGTGAAACAAGGATGTCTAAAAAGTCAGCCATCACACCAGATAACATCGGAACATCGTCAAATCTACGAATACCCGCCAAGGACGCGCGTTGCACTAAAGTGCTGACAACGACATGGTGACTATGCATGATGCCTGTTCTATCCGCCGGCAGGTAGTACGCTCTCGCACGAATCAAAGGGGCAAACGCTTTGAGGAAAACATGCTCAACTAATTGATCGAGGATTTTCGAAGGCCCCGGCTCGTGCCTAGTCGGCATCTCTTCGTCATCCATGATCATGAACGAAAGATCATCGACTAGCCGGTGAATTTCCGAGACAGACAGGTTGATTTCACGGACACGAAGCTCTGTTCGGGACTTTCGCTGCTCACTCTTGAGAGAGGTTTGGAAGTGAGTGTGCTCGTTGCCATTGACGGGGATGGAAAGTTCCAACTTCGGTGCCCTTGAACCGCTACCGCTTCTAGTCAACACTTCTGGATCATCCACGCCAAAGCAGCGTGCGACTTGCGAAACCAGTGCCTCGCTAAATCCTTGGAAACTCTGGAGGATGTGCTTCATTTCACCGACTGCACGATCGGGGATAGGTGGAGCTCCATCGCCCTCTTTCAGCTTCGAGCAAGTCGATATCCAATTTTGAATGTCGTGCTTAAGTTCCTCGCTCAAGTTCTGACTGCGAGGAATCCTTATATCTCGAGGAACTCGTAAAAGTTGATTGCGCCGCAGGCCGTAAGGCGCACCCAGTGACCGGTGTAGCGCGTAAAGGAGACCAGCAAGGTAGGACTTTCCTGTATTGCTTGGACCGATAAGAACGGTCAGTGGCCGTAGGTCTACAGTCGCTTCCGCAATCGGGCCGAAGTTCTCAATACGAACCGTGTAGTCGGATGAACTGGTTGGGCGGGCAACTACCACAGAGCATTATCCTTTCGACCGCAGAGAATTGATCAGAAGCCAGCATGCATCGCCCGGACGCTTCAACAACCAATATAGCCAACTATTCAAGTTTTTACCACCTTCAGAGGTGCTCCCCAATTTTCGGACAGGTTGCCAAGGTGTACTCCAAGCTTAAGAAGGAGACACAGGAAAATCAACTCTTTGGGTTGGCGTTCGAGTACTGCTGCTCTTGCTTTCCGTCAATCGTGACTGTCGATCAAACTATGTGATTGACGTACTTCAACTTTTCTCTTCTCTGCAATTCCCTTCAAAAAGACACCGCACGTGATTCTCCATGAGTGACGGCTCGGCTTTTTCGCTCTCAAACTACGCTGATATCCGTCAAGTGTGAACACGCCCTAATACTCAGTCGCCAGCACCTTCCGAAAAGTGAGCGATATTCTGCGCCCTCGCGGAATGCGCTTTCGGCTGCCAGATCCCTTCGCAGGTGGCTCTGAGCGACGGGTACGAATACCGTGCTTCCATAGGTATCTGGCATCTCCGGTCAGAACGACCGCGCTGCGCCGCTCCAGTCTCCGCATTCGTTTCTGCTGACCCTTACTGAATTCCATCTCCCAGCTTTCAAGCAGGCTAATCATGGCCACGCCATCAGTGAAGACGCCGCTGTCCACATGTGGCGAAACGCCTTGGCTCTTCACGTACTCGTTGACGATCATCTGGTCAGGGAGATTTGGCACAAGACCGCGTTGAAACAATCGTTCGGCAAGTTTTTCTGCCCAGTCCGGCAGTGGTCCGATACGCGCCGCGTCGTCTATTCGCCGCGACCGGTAGTCGTAGCGCCAGCCATAGTGTTGGGTGCGACGAGCAAGTTCAGTGCTCCATTGACCGGCTTCGTCGATCAGACGGACGAGTTCCTTTTCCTCCGCTTCCGAAATGAAGTCGTGTACCAGCGCAAAACCGGACATCTCGCCATCGACGGCATCACAAGGATCTGCTGACGGCGGTGCGGGCAGGCGCCCACGCTCCTCGGCCACCATGCGCAGAAACGGTGCTCGACAGACTCTTTCTTCAATGCGGTCGCACGCCGCAAGCTCAATAGAAATACGGCCATCGGCCTGCAAGCATCCCTCCGAATGTTTCAATCTTCCCGGGCCGCGCAAGCGCCGGCTCCCTGCATCTAGCTCCAAAACCTTTCGCACGAAATCCCACTCCATTTGCTTGGCTAGCATTACGGCCTTTCGCTGCACGTCGGGGTCATCGAAGTCCACCGTAAACCACTGCCCACGCTCCCTTCCGGTCTTCTCGGCAACATCTCGTCCACCCCATGACACAATGTACCTGTTGGACATCCCGCGCTCCTTTCGCCAGCGGGGAACCTCTTGGGTGACGTTTGGCCACGCAAGGTCCTTTTGCTCGGTACTCATACGCAAGGCTTGAATGGCAACGACCTCCTGCTGCGCCGACGATCCGCGAAAGGCGATGTTCAATCTCCGGTATCCATGAAGCAAGCCGCACAGCGTGGCGGCAGTCCAAGCGATGGCGGGAGATGGCTGGTCATCGCCATGCAGCCACGTCTTAAAGTCATCGGGGTCGGGGCGTGCGAGCAGCAATTGAATAGCGATGCCGATAGGCATTCGTCGCCACGCATCATGCTGAATCAATGCGCCTGCACGCTGGATTCGGTGTGTGGCCTGCTGCCATTCGAGAATTTCACGCTTCTGCTCTTCCGACGCGGTGTGTAGCAACGCCATTTCGGTGATGGCATCCGCAGCCGTGACGGAACGGAGTTCATGCCCCGTCCCGAACACTCCGATTGCGCCGAGCCACAGGGCTTCCTGGGCGTCATTCGCTGTTGTGCCATTGTGCATATCCTTCCGAACCAGTCGAGACCATGGCGGGAACCGCCACCAGCTTGCGTGAAGGTGCTGGGCGCAGCTGGTCAATTTGTCCGACTCACCGGACAGACTGGTCACGAGCAAGTCGAGCCAAGGGTCAATTTTCGGCACCGCCCAGAGCGCCATGGTCATGGCACCCCGAATTCTGTCCTCGATCTCAGGAATCCTCAGCACGGAGGTCCCAGGGTCCGGGAGCGGCGGAATCGGAGGGATTGGGGCACTGGGCTCGGCGCCACAAGCAACATCATCCGGGACAAGGATATTCGATGCACGCTTCGCCAGCGCCTGTAGTCTGATGCGATGCTCGTCGCAAGCGACGGTGATGTTACGGATGCTGGATGTCGGCAGAACGCCCGGCCAGAGAACCAGTGACTTGGGTTGTCTCACCTGTGAGAGTGGGAGCGCATGCCACTGGTGGCTCTGAAGAACGTTGACCTCTATGTCAGGCAGTTTGGCAGTTTCGAGACGTAGCCATACAGGAATACGGTTGTCCGCAAACGGCCCGGCTGTTCCGCTGAATGATTCCACGCCGACAATCATGCCTTCTTGCGGCGCCGTTGGGCGCAGCCAACCGTCCTGTAGGGCATCAAACAACTGTCGATTGTCGATGATCATGCCTAGCCAATCGGGATCGCCGGTCGGCCTTTCCTTTGGGTCAGGCTCGAAGTCAAACAACTCTTTCGTTTGCGCTTTCATTGTTCCAAGATGGTTGCGTCGCTCGGAAGTGCGTCTCGGACCTGCTTTGAGAGCGGGCCGGGGCCATACACCAGAAACAGCCGGTCGCGGGCCCGAGTACACATCATGTACATCGCACGATATGTTGAATCGTCTCGGCAGGGAATGAAATGCTCAAGCTCAAGCAGAAACACGGTGTCGAACTCCTGTCCCTTCACGGACTCCTTGTTCAGCACCGTCACGCCCGGTTGCCGGACATTGATCGAATCCTCGTTCGTTCTATCGCTCGAATAGACTTTGATTCGAGCTTTTGGCATGCGTTGTCGTAGAAGCTTGTGGACATGTGCACCGGTTTCGTTCCGGGCAACGATGACAACAATGCTGCTGTTGGCGCGATTGGTCAGCTCGTTGGCGATTCGGTCAATGGTCGATTGAAGATTATCGGACTGTACCAGCTGGGGAACATCCCCTGAAGCGGGTCGCATGACCGTTGCCGCTGACTTGATCTGCTCCAGCGTTGATCGATGGCTTCCGATCGCCTGATCATCGTCGGCAAACACGGATAGTGTGCGTGCGACGCACTGCGATGCGCAGGCGAAGAAACCTTGCGGCAGGTCCTGCCCTTCGTCAACGACAAGCGCTTGACGCACAGGGCCGTCCGCTGCCAACCGTTCGATCATTAAGTCCCAGACGTACTCGTACGGGTCGTGACTTTTACGCGGAGGCTCCTCGTTGTTGGTTCGACTGGAATAGTCGTGCCAAACAAAGCGCTGCATGGTCGCAGCCGAAGTCTTAATACTGTGTTCGTGAGATGTCAGTGTTAGCTTCCGGCGAAGCATGCGATTGAACGTCACGATTGGAACCTCTTCATGTAGTTTGGTCAGTGCGTTCGCACGCCAAATAGCCAAGGAGGTTTTGCCAGAACCCCGAGGTCCTGCAACAAAGAGGGGCTGGTCTAGTGGCCATTCCAGCACCTTGAGTTGCTCCTCATCCTTGCTGAGTTGGTCCCAGCATCGCTAGCTTCACCTCAGCCGAAGTCTGCGCTGCTCGGGGCGATGGAACAAAGCATAGCGCAGTTCCAGCTTCCGGCGTTCGGTGAGCACCTCGCCCAAGTCGTCGGCTTTCTTTTGAAAGCCCGCCTGTTCAAGCGCAGCCTGAAAAGATGGGAAGCTAGAATTCGGTCCAGGTTTCGGAGAATTCGTATAGACAAGCGTCGTCTCCCCGCGGCCGATCTTCCGCAGGCACTCGTTCACATCACCAACCATCTTCTCAACATCCAAAGACCGGCTAGCCAACAGGAAAGAGACGACGACCAGAACAGGACGCCACCCCAGAGGGGTTTGCCATTCGATATCGGTGATGGAGGACGACCATTGATGGTCAATCTTCGGCAGACCATCCTTAGTATCGGCCTCGCGTGCGAGTCGCGCGTCGTGGCCACGCGCTTCGCGGCTTGGATGTCGGACTCGGCGAGGGCGACTGCGTCGAGCGCCTTGAAGGTCACGCCCAGCTTCAGGGAGCCCCCGGCACGACCTTGTCCGCCCGCCCGAGGCGCCGGCACCCGAACCGCTTCAGCGTCCATTCCAGCAGCTCGCAGACCGATGCCCGGTCCAAAGACCGGCATTCAAGCGGCACGCCGCCCAGCAGCGTCCGCATCTCCTCTACCGTCTTCATCCGACGCAGGTCCATGTCCACAATCATCCTCTAGTGATCGCGGATTCATGCGCCGTTCACCCTCATGTAGCGTTGGACAACTCTGCAGATCCGACGTTCGTGCTGATGAAACTTCGCGCTGAGGTGCGCCCGTCATGGAGATGGAATTGCAAATGAGCCGCTGAAAGCGTTACATTTGTCCCATTAATTCCGTTACAAATATCAGGTTGAGCGCCAATGGCAACGACATATGTTCCGAGAATCGCAGATTCCGAGCTGACGCAGCGGCTCAAAGTCGGAGGCGCTGTGCTAATTGAAGGCCCGAGGGCTTGCGGCAAGACAGAGCTCGCGCGACGGCAAAGCGCGAGCGAAGTACTGCTAGATGTAGACCAGAACGCGCACGAAGCCATATTGGTCGATCCTCGAATACTGCTCGAAGGTGCAACGCCTCGCCTGATCGATGAATGGCAGACCGAACCTGTCATATGGAATCATGTTCGGCATGCCATTGATGAGCGCCGCCTGCGAGGCCAGTTCATTCTCACCGGATCTTCGGTGCCAGCCGATGAAGTGACGCGACACACCGGGGCAGGGCGAATCTCCCGTCTCAGATTGCGCACGATGAGTTCGTTTGAGACTGGCTTCTCGACCGGAGAAGTTTCCCTGCACGCCTTGATGTGCGGGAATTTTGATGGCTGCCGGCAGTCTTCAGTATCGATCGGCGAACTTGTCGAATCGACTTGTCGAGGCGGCTGGCCTGCGGATCTGGAAAGTGCCCTCGGCGAGACAATGATTGCGCGCGCCGACTATCTCGACGAAATCTGTCGCGCTGATATTTCACGAGTCGATGGTGTGAGCCGCAACCCAGAAAACGTGCGGCGGCTATTGCGCTCTTTGGCGAGGAATGTCGCGACAAGCGCGAGCGCTCGAACCTTGACACAGGATGTCGCTGGCGAAGCGCGCGCCTTGAACATTGATACCGTGCTCGGCTACCTTGCCGCGCTTGAGCGTTTGCTCGTGATCGAATCGCAGCCCGCATGGTCTCCAAGGCTGCGGTCTCGGTCTGCGCTCCGCAAGTCAGCGAAACGCCATTTTGTGGATCCTTCACTTGCCGCGGCAGCCTTGGGCGCCACGCCGGATCGCCTGCTCGCCGACCTTGCCTATTTCGGCTGCTTGTTTGAATCCCTTGTCTACCGCGACTTGTCGGTCTATGCGCGTGCGTGCGACGCCGCGCTGTATCACTATCGCGACAACACCAATTTGGAGGTCGATATCATCGTGCAGAACCGCCAAGGGGGGTGGTGCGCATTCGAGGTCAAGCTGGGCGCGGGGCAGGTGGATGCAGCGGCTCGGAACCTCTTGAAGCTTGGTGAGCGCGTTGACGCCGAATCGATGGGCGAGCCTCGTTCGCTCGTGGCGGTTGTTGGCAGCGGCTATGGCTACCAGCGTGCTGACGGCGTGATCGTTCTGCCGATAACAGCCCTCGGGCCTTAGTCTGTATTTCGCCAGGCAACGGCGCGGCGCGGCTGAAGTCGGCCTCGACTCGTTTTAGATTCCGCCCCTTTCATTCAGCATCGTATCGGGTTGGACTGAAGTGGTCGGGGTCGTTTAGACAGTTTGAGGGCAAAGCCACGGATGTTCCTTGATGAGTGAATATTCCGCACGCCGAGCCACATGTTCGCGCGACTCGCCTCCCGCTCATCCCATTCCCCGGGATGTCGGGTTGCCGCGAAGCCCACTACTTCATATGTGCCTATTCCCTTGAAGTGTCTGAGTGATGGCGCCAACCCCCTCTTGGCCTCCAACAGGAGCCCCAAGGAGCTTAAGGATCTCGTCGCCAAATTGATTTCTCAAAGCGACCATGTTTAGTCGTGCGCTCAACCTAGTATTGACGGCCTTCCCCCCGACGAAGGCAAATCCGCATCCCAAAGCCGGATCACTCCCAAGTCTACGAAAAGTCGCACACGCCGAAACGCCGACTTCGCACATGAGGTCCGGCGGATGTCGCACCACGACCCTCGCGAGTTCCTGTCACAGTAGGGGCATGGCCGATGACAGAACCCAAGTGCGCGAAGGACACGACCGCATCGCGAAGCGACTGTTCGCGCACGCCGATGTCGTGGCGGAGATGCTGCGACGCTTCCTCCCGCAAGGGCTGCTCCCGGAGTTCGACCCGGCGACGCTGAAGCGCTTCCCTGAAGAGCGCGTCGGTTCGAGCCTCGCGCTGCGCCGCGCCGACGTCGCGTGGGAGTTCGCGCTGCGGGACGGCGCGCGCATCCTGCTGCTCATCGAGGCGCAGTCCGCCCCCGACGCGGCGATGGCATCAAGGATGGCGGTGCAGTGCGCGATGCTGTGGGAGGACTGCCAGCGCAGGGGGGACGACGTACCCGCGGTCATCCCCTTGGTGTTCTACACGGGTAGGCCGCGCTGGCGCGCGGCGCAAAGCCTGCGCGAAGCGACGGATTGCCCGCCCGGCCTGCTGGCGTTCATGCCGGAGAAGTGCTATCTTCTGCTCGACGCGGGAGCGCTGTCGTCAAGTCAACACTCCGGGGACGGCCGCATGTCCCTGATCGTGAGGATGGCGAACGCGCCGGGCAGCGCCGAGGCGAAGGAAGTCTTGAAGGCGGCGCGGCGGCGGTGGGGCGAGGCGGACAGGGAGTTCTGCCGCGACCTGACCCTGTGGGTGTACGAAGTGCTCTGGCCGACGAAATACAAAGAAGCAGACCGGAAGGAGGTGCTGATGAACTGGATGGAAGAGTTCCCCGATGTGGTGGAGGAAATAAAGAAGGATATTATGGAGCTACGCTTCGAGCAAGGCGTTAAGCAAGCCACACGCACGCTGCGGGAGGAGCAGCGCGCTTGGCTTGGCCGCCAGGCGACGCGAAGGTTCGGCCGCCGCGCGGGGGAGAGCCTCGGCGAGCATCTCGCGAACGTGAACAGTGCGGCGCACTTCGAGCAGGTCTCCGACTGGATTGTGGACAGTGCGAGCGAAGATGAGCTTCTCTCCAAGCTTCCGAATGGACGCGGCGCTCACTAGCTGATCGACAATCCCGACAACCGCCCTAGCCAACACAAGCTTGGACGCTAACTAAACTGACATGAGCGATCAAGAATTCTGGCGCATTGAAGGCGAAGAGGTCGAAGAAATAGACTCTCAGGAAGAGTTCTATGATCGTTTGTCACAGTTGCCAAATTGTCAAGACCGTGTGATCAAGAACCTGATCTACAAACCACGGAAACTGACTTGGTCTGATAGAGTTCGTACTATCAAGAATGTAACTTTTTCGAGCGTTAGCTTCTCCAACACGAAAATCCGCAGTGTCCGATTTTACGACTGCTCCTTTGACAAATGCTTGTTCATCGGCGCCACATTTGATTCCTGCAACTTCCAGAGATGCAGGTTCTCGTCTGAGGTGCTCCCCAATTTTCGGACAGTTTGCCAAGGTGTGCTCCAAGCTTAAGAAGGGGACACAGGAATGGGACGAGAAGAGACGGTTTTCAGCGAGTTTCAAGGCGCGGGTGGCGCTTGAGGACGCGCTGCTGGGCGGGGCGCCCAGGATCTTCAACACGGGCCAAGGCTCGCAGTGCACGGGCCGGGTGCTGGCGTCCGGGGCGAGGATGTCGATGGACGGTCGGGGCCGGCACCCGGACAACATCTTCATCGAGCGGCTGTGGCGTTCGCTGAAGTACGAATGCGTGTACCCGCACGAGCTGATCGGGGCATGGCTCGACTTCCACAACCATGTAAGGCCGCCGAAGGGCTGGCAGGCCGTGGAACGGGCGTCACTGCCGCCGCCGGGCTGCCTCGTCCCGATCATCGCGGGACACGGAGCTTGCTGGCCAGCCATGACGCGCGTAAACTTTATTTCCTTAAGGGCGTTCACTCACCGGAGCACACCTTATTCCCGCCGTCGAACTGTCCAAGGACTGCGGAGCACCTCACTTCAGCCAGCGGCGCGGTTTTTCGCACGCTATTCGGCCTTTCCCAATAGAGTTTGTTTGTCCTATTTCTTCCGGGCAGCTATAGCACAGAGCTGGAACCAAAAAATTACTCAGGTTTCGGTGGGTTCTGCAAAGAGTCAACGGGTTGCGTCATTCCTTCCCGCGTAACATTTTCTCGGATGTAATCCGCATCGTTCGCGCTTGGAGCCATATCTGTTGATTGTGCCTCCAATAGAGATTCAACCCTTATTTCAAGCTCACGAATTCGCTCACTCTGCTCGTGAACTTTATGGGCGAGCGGGAAGACAAGCTGATATGCCGAAATTAGAAGTCCGGCCAATCCAATCAGGCCAACAATGGAACCTCCAATTCCCCATCTTTTTAACTTTCTTATCTTCTTTCTGGATTTATTCGATTGACTCTGCACACGTTCCAACACTCCCTTGAAGGCACTTTGGACACCCCCTTGGTCCGTCACGCCCGCCTTTCCCAGATAACCGCAGGGGCTGTCTATAACCTTTTCGCTTGGGAACTTAATCAGCGTAGTAGGTCGATCATTGCTGGCGTCACTTGGCGACCAATATTTATTACAGCTCACCTTGGTGAATTCGACCCAGATTATTCCGTCCCCCCCTTTTATCTCATAGTCATTGTCGGTCAAGTTGTGCAATGGAATGAGTATGCGACCCCCAAACCCCGGATCAATCAAAGGGCCAGTCCCCAATAGTATTCCTTTGTGTACTTCCTTGATACGAAGATTGAAACGAGCGGCAATGTACTCGGGAAGCAATAGCTGCTCCTCCATCCACAGGTACGATATCGAATTCTTATGGAGCATTACCCGATCACCGGGATTAACTAGCCTGCGGCGCGGCTTCAATCGCTTGCCGGTTTTTTCCCAGTCGTACAGATCGCCAAGAAATCGCATTTCGTAAGAAGCGGGCTTCAATCTGTCGCGATGAAACTTCTTTTGTTCTAAGAGGCATCCTTCTTCCACGTAGCGCGCTATGTCTACCGAGTTAAGCAATGCTGGCGCTATCTCCGGTAAAGGATCTCTATCGTAGATTTTTTGATCCGCCCAACTATTTTTGCCTACTGCCATGCTTCAAACCTTCGCTATGCCACGGTTGCCTGTGCTTTCGGAGCCAGGTACCCATCTAGCCACCCTGATTCGGGTCGACAAATGATGCTACTAGGGCCGACTCCAACATGATCAATCTGACACGCCAGCCGACGCTCCATTTCGTGAACCTCTCGCACCGCCCGGAAAGTCAAATAAGTTTGTCCGTGTATGGAGTAATCAAAATAGTCCACATGATTAACAAAAAGAAGGTCGGGGCAGTTCACCGAAATGGCTTGCGCAACAATGTCTTCGTGGAACCTAGCCACCCGGCGCGGCCGACCGGTAACAGTGGCATACTCGGTCAGATCTCTTCCTGCGCCGCTGTTGTGGCTCACTTCTTCCCAATTCGTCTCGCAAGGAAGGGGGCCAGAATTCCCGCCGACACGAATGGGAAACGCCCGGAGCGTCAATGCAACGCAATCAACATCCCTAGGACTGAGCCCCGCTTCTGAAAGCGCGCCCGCGGCGCTCGTATCTCGGCTCGTCGCATACGGATAGTAACCACCGTGAAGAACAGATAGGCCGAATCCTTGGGTGCCCTCAACGATAACGCGTTGTTTTCTGGCAAGCGCGTCCTTGAAGACATCGCGCAAGTCGAAGCGAACGAAACGACGAAGAAAGGTCGTATCACGCGCAAATGTAATTGATGACCGTCGCATCGTCCGCATTGACACAGCGCTGCCGACGCCTTGGCCTGTGGAGGCTATAGCCTCGATCAACCCGGCATCTCGCTCTTCGGCTCTCATTGTATTGTCAATCACAACAGCAGCAGGGTCGATGATTAGCTGATCTTTCTGTAGCCCCACCTCTTCGATTTCTCGGAGTAGCACATTGATGCTGACATAGGCTCCCGCGGGGATTACTGCAACGACATCTCCCGTAAGCGCGGGCGTAGGTAATTGTCGAAGAACCACAGGAGAGCCGTTCCTGATCACCGTATGTCCCGAGTTCGGCCCCCCAACGCGAATCGCATACCCCGCCCTTTGCTCGCGCGCGAGCCAGTGCGTTACTTTTCCCTTGCCCTCAGAGCCGAACTGACCTCCGACGACTATGGTGATGGGCACATCGACCTCCTCTTCACAAGCGCAGTCAAGCGGGATTCCAGACTTTCAACCAAGCCTTCGTTCACGATGCTATAGTCTGCCAGCTTCTTCAACTCCGGTACATGTCTTTCCACGGAGTGCGAGGATGCAGTCTGGAATGTAAGTCCTTCTTGGAAGGAGCGGGCAGTGTATCGACATTCTCGAAGATCCGTATTTGCGCTGATGTGGACGTGAACAGCAGCGAACCCCCACTTTTCCCTTAGGAACGCAAGATCATCAAGATGGCGCAGTCCATCAACAACAATCCGCTGGGCGCCTTCCACACTCGCTGCGAGCTTATTCTGCAGTCTACGTTGGCCGAAACGGCTGTTGAAGGTCTCATCGCCCAGCTTTTGCAGCATGTCCCTAGTGACTGCTATGCCACGTGACGCAAATTCCTTAGCAAGGATCTCACTAAATCTACAGTAGCGAAAGCCTAGCTGCTCCAGAAATTTTGCCGCAGTCGTCTTTCCTGCCGCAATTGGTCCACTTAGACCTACTACGAGTTCAGGCAAAAGCTCGTCCGCCCGCCGGTTTGTTGTAGGCACGATCAGGTAGTCCTCATCAGCACTACCGAGCGCCTCCCAATACCCTGCGAGCATGAACTGACCAACCAAGGCGGATGTCGCCGCGTCCAATTCATCGTGAGACACAGTCGATTCCCTCAGAAGGGAATCGTATCCGAATCGGCGTAGACCTTCCGCCAAGTGCTTCAGACTGGTTTGCTTCCGTGGAATGCCGAGAATGTCCTGCGCGGCGCCGGGATAACTCTCAATAACGGGAACACCTTTTCTTCTCAGGCACATTGCCAGTTCTACTCCGCGACGAGTTAATCGCTGCATGCTGGGCAGTAGCGCAGGGTAGACGTTAATTCCCCTTTTGCGAAGTTGTCTTTCCGCTTGCCGGACTATGCCGTATTTCTCCCTACCAGGATCGTCGTCAAACTCCGATAGCCGCCCGGACGGCAGCGACAGCGGTGAATCAATCGACACAAGAAAGGGCTTGGCCGCAAGCGTCATCGCGACCAAGTCGTCATCAGATGCTATCAGGCTCGTTGTAAGTTCTCGTCCGGTAACAGCGGCCCATCCCGACTTTCGGGCCTCGCTTCCGGTGAGATCAATACCCACGACAGTGGTATGGTTTAGCGGAGCCGCACTATCATGCAATTTTGAAAATCGGAGCCTAGGGCCCTTGCGACCACAGTAGGGGCTAATTTGGACACTAGATGAATTGTCTTGGCGTGGTCGGTCTGAGAAACACACCGTAGATCTCTCAAACATGCCCCCATTTGCTACTTTGGCACCTATTCCCGGCTCCAATCGAACGAGAATCTCCTCGAACAGGAATTTCATTCCTTCTATGTCAGCATGGTTATAGCGTATTAGCTTTTGCAATGCGTTCAGGTCGCCTTCCTTGTAGTCGAACCACAGTTCCACGGCCTCAGCGCCGGAAATATTCTCAAGAGAACCTTCTCGAGCTAGGCCGATGGTGATTTCGATCTTCTTCTGACCGCCGGTAAGTCCTACCCGCTTCGCCAAATACCTTAAGTCCACATGCGTTATGTGCGACCAATCGGTATTGAACCGACTAGTCAAAAAGGGCAAGTCGAACATTGTTCCATTGAACGTAATGACGATTGGTCGCGCACAGACATCAGGATCGATACATTTGATTTCACTCGGTTCGACCACGACCTCGTATCTGTTGCCGACAGACCAGCCAACTAGAGTTACTTGATCGTAGTAGGTGCTTAGCCCTGTGCTTTCAATATCGAGAAACACACAATGCTCGGGGAAGCTCGCGGCGATTCGGTAATGTTCGCGCCTTGGGAGCCGTTTTCTGAAGTACTCGACATCTCCGAGGTCTAGCGCCCTCTCGGCCTGTTCAACTGCAAAATGCAATGTGCTAGCGGGCCCTCGGAACAAGTCGAGCTGCGCAGGGGTTCGCGACAAGAGGTCGCTCCAGTCGTGTACGCCCTCAGACCGCAGCCTTGCCTCTCTTGACGCGCTGATCCCAGGAAAGTGCCTGAAGAAGCCGCGGAGTAGCGGTGCAGAGGGCACTGAGTCAAGGCCGACATTCTGCAGGACTTCGCTTTCGCAACTTTCCCCAAGCACTACCTTGGCCCTCAACTAACGGAGTAAGCGTATCACGTACAGGACTCGCATCCCAAGGTGCTTTTTCTTTGTTTGACCATATTGCGACTCCGCTTAGCTACACTATTGAGTGAGCGAACACCTCACGAGATCAAAGCCGTGCTGACTCACCAGTGCAGCTAACGATCAAAACTGTGCCGTTAATTCACTAGGACGATATTATATCCCCATAGTTCTCTGGGCTCTTAAATGAACTCTTGGGGTTGGTTTTGGAGACTGCTGTTCTTGCTCTTTGGCCTAGTGTCCTGTCCCATAAATAAGTGTGGATTCAGCGCGCAGGAGAAGGGCTG
>JAPOTJ010000019.1 GCA_026709225.1 Gammaproteobacteria bacterium
ACCAAGACAAGCCGCGCAAGAAACTCAACTCTGCTGCCTTAACAGGGGATTGAGGTCAGTTTGATGGAGCACGAGTTCGCCGTATACTGACCAGATGTCTGTCCGGGAGCGGGAGAAGTCTTGTGGGTAGATGCCCGTTAAACCTCGGTTACGACACTCGACCCCATATTCGAACATGGCGCGGAACACCCATTGCGCCAGTGAACAATCCGTTGCCAAGCACCCCAAAATTCGTTGAGGTCACAAGATGGTGGTCCCGAGGTCCGCCATGGACGCTGCTGAGGAACAGAACGGCGTTCTTGCAATACGCAGTTGATGATGCGACGGATGAAGAATGCGAATATCTTTGGGAGCACATCCCGCACAAAGACTGGGAAGCGATGTTGCGTGCATCAAAGCCGGGACAAATATCGATGCGAAGCTACAGATATTGGTCGTGGCGACTAGGCTTGCTTGACGAACGACTCTCCCTCCCGAAAGAGTGGTATGTGCTTCGCCATATTCGAGACAAACTGTACGCGGGACATCAAAGACATGTCTCCTGATCAATTGGCATTCATGAATACAGACATGCGGTGTCTTTGGAACCAAATGGACCCGTCTGATTTGGAGGGCTATGTACTGTACGGAGGTACGGCACTCGCAATGTATTTGAATCATCGACAATCCATTGATTTCGATTTCTTTCGTATCGAAAAGACCGTGCGCCAACAAGAAATAGCAGGTTGGGATTGGTTGCAAGGCGCATCCTATCGAGGAAAAATTGGCATGGTCGATGTCGCGCTACCGATGAAAGAACGCGAAGTACGCTTGAACTTCGTGGGGTTGCGAGCATTCAATGGAATCGAGCCGACACGACCTTCAATAGAAGGGACAAATGGCGTCCAAGTTGCGCATCCTGTTGATCTGGTCGCTGCAAAGCTATCCGCCTTGTCGTCACGAAAAACAACTCGTGACTACCTTGATGTCAGTGAAGCCTTTCAGCGTATCCCAAAAGAGGCGTTGGAAGCGGCAGATGTCTACATCGCGGACGCATTTTCGCTTGAACATACCTCAACCGAACTCGCAAAAACGCTACTCGCCTTCCCTTTTGAAGTCGAACACGCCTTGTCGGAATCACAGATCAAAGGGTTATCTGATTTTGCGAACGCCCTTGGTCGTTCTAAAGCATAATCTCCGCGATCAATTCAAGCGCTGCATTCGAGTTGGCGCCGATCATCATGGTGCCCACCTCGCCGCGCTTGCCTGCCTCCACCCAGCGCGCCGCACGTTCGCGAATGCGCCCTTCGGGGCCGACGAGATGCACCGCATCCACCAGCTCATCCGGCACGGCGGCGGCGGCTTCATTGCGGCGTCCCGCGAGGAAATGGTCTTGAATGGTCACCGCCGCTTCCTCAAAGCCGAGCGCTTTGGCATAGTCATTGTAGAAGTTCTTGTCGCGTGCGCCCATGCCGCCAATATAGAGCGCAAGGTTTGACTTGATGGGCAGCATGCTTTCTGCCATATCATCGCCAAGCGCTACAGTGACGAACGGGGCGAGATCGAAGCTCGCAAGCGACTTGTCACCGGCAGCGGCAAAGCCTTGATTGAGTGACTCTTCAAAAACGCCAAATTGCTCAGGGTCATACCAGATGGGTAGGAAGCCATCGCAGACCTCAGCGGCGGCAGCCACGCCGCGCGGCGTGATGCTCGCCGAATAAATCGGAATCTCCTCGGAACAATGCAGCATGCTGCGCAAGGGTCGTCCAAGGCCAGTGGCGGAGTCGCCGGTGAAGGGAAGTTGATACTCCTTGCCTTCGAAGGTCACAGGTTCTTCACGCGCGAAGATCTTTCTCATCACCGCGACGTATTCCTTGAGGCGCGTAATCGGCCGGCCATAGGCGACGCCGTGCCAGCCTTCGACCACCTGCGGCCCCGAAGCGCCGAGCCCGACGATGAAGCGGCCGCCGGACAGCTGTGCAAGCGACATGGCGGTCATGGCGGTCATCGCGGGCGTGCGTGCGGGCATCTGCATGATGGCCGTGCCCGCCTTGATGCGCTCGGTGTTCGCGAGAATCCAAGTGGCTGTGGTGACGGCATCAGAGCCCCACGCTTCCGAGGTCCAGACCGAATCGAATCCAAGCGATTCAGCGTGTTTGATGCGATCCAGGGGGATGTTGACAACGCGCCCACCGGCGCCGGCGAGCATTCCAAGTTTCATTGCGTGAGCGATCCTGTGTGCAGAATGGTCAAAGCCACGCAGACTACCACAAGCAAGAACTGCCGCACGGCGTGCTAATGTGAACATCTTCATCTTGCAGACTGCTCGCCAATCATGAGCGACACACAGGAAGGCGGCCAGCCTGACTCAGCCAACCTCGCGAGCGATGAGACGCGCAGCAGCATCCCTGCCTTGAGCGTGCAAGCGACCGCGGTCATTCGCTCCATTGATGCGCTCGGCGCCCTGTCCTGGTGGAGTTTCGGGGGCATGGCGCTGAGCCTGCTGTTCGCGGGCCTCGTGCGCCTGCAGCGCGATATTACGCTGGATTCCGTGTACATCGGCGAGTACCAGGTGCCGACCAGCTTCTTGCCACATATTGGCGTGGCGTTCGGCATCTTTGTCCAGTGGATGCTGGCGACGCGCGTGCGCTCCATCTGCCGCCTGTTCCAGTCCAGCACCTTGAAGGTGCAGGTGATTCGCGACATGGTTCGATTGAATCCGCCGCTGATCAATCTTCTTGAATCCACCGTAGACCGCCGGGTCATGACAGGTCTCGGCGTCTTTCTCGCGGTCTGGGCGTTGTTCTATGGCAACTTGATCGGGTTGATCGGGTTTCTTTTTGCCGGCCGGCTGACAACGGTCGGCGTTGACAGCTTGACGGGGCCGCTGGCGTTTCTTCTGCTGCTTGGCGCCAATATCTACTTCGGCATGGCGCGAGTTCGCCCTGCGCTTGCCGAGCTGCACTTGGCGCTCTATTCAGTGCCTATTCGCTTTGGGCTGCCGCGTATGGTGATCGCTGCGTGCTTGCTCATCGCGGCGATCGCCTATCATTTCAATCCGCTGTTGTCGGACATGACCGAACAAGAGAATGGTCTTCTCGGCCCAACCGTTGCCAACGCGGTGGACGGCGATACGCTCTTCGTGCAGGGTTGGGAGGTAGATCTGCTGGGCATCGATGCGCTTGAGCGCAATCAAGCCTGTTTGCTTGCAAGCGGAGAGGAATTCAATTGCGGGCGGGAAGCGACGGCACACCTCCAGTCGCTGGTTCAGGATACGCGCGTGCTGTGCTGGCCGCTGGTCAGCTCGGGTGAGCGCTCTGTTGCCGCCTTGTGCCTGCTTGATCAAGGCCAGCCTTTGCCAGCGGAGGGCGGCGGCGGGTTTTTTGCCTCGGAAATGCGCTCCCACCGTTTGGAGAGACGACTCGTGCAAGACGGCTATGCAGTGCCGATTGGTGGCCGTTCCGACGATTCTTGGGACGCCCTTGAGGCGGCGCAACGCGAACGACGTGGTATGTGGCGCGCGAGCGTACAACCGCCGTGGGTGTATCGGCGGCGGGGCGGTGAGACTGACTAGATCATTGCGTGCCGTCCAATGCGACCGCCCAGTGTAGTAGACGATTGGTGGGAGGTTCGGCAAGGGCTGGTCGCGATGTCGCCGGGCATGGTATTCGGCGAGCATACCCGCGAGAGCGGACACTCGTGGTGCCATCGCGTAATCGCAGGTGGATTGCGCTTTGATGAGGACCGCAAGCTCTGCGTCGCTGCCGTAGGTGGTCGTCCAGGCGATGTCGCCGGTGCGCCTCGCGAGTCCGGCATCGACATGCTCGGTGAACGAAGGCTGCAAGCTCTCGTAGTCGATACCTTCTAGCCACGCACTGGGGACAAAGGCGCGGAGCAGATCTGCGACGACTTTCGGATGGCCAAGGAGACGCTTGGCGCCGCGGTCGTGACCTTCGGGGACTTCAGTTGCCATGCGCCACTTATACGCTTTGCGCCATGAGCGCATCGGCGACATCCGCCAGTGTTGTTGTGGGAGATTGGTAGGGTTCGCCGGCTACGGCGAGGGAATGTCGATATGACAGTCTGAACGCTTTCTTTTCTGCATGAGAGCGGCTTCCGCGCTTGACTTTTGAACCGCAAGCCTGCATAAGGCTTGCCATCAGACGGACACATTGACCGAGGCGGATCATGGCGAAGCGCAAAGGTGCGAAAGAGCGGACGGAAGAGCGAAGGTTGCATCGGGTGCGCTTGGGCGTTGTGTGCGCGGTGGCAGCGGTGGTCATCCTCATCGTTGTGGCGGGCATCTATTTGGCATTGAGGCCAGCCACGCTCATCCTCGAAGAAGGCGGCACCTATCGCGAAGTGGCTGGGGTCGCCGTTTCAGGCGACGCAACGATCTCGGTGACCGAATTCTTCTCCTATGGCTGCCCGGCTTGCGCGACGTTTGAACCGAGGCTTGAGGCTTGGGTGGCGGAATTGCCGGACGACGTTGAATTCAATCGCGTGCCCTTTGTCGGCAGCCCAGGATGGAACGTGTTCGCGCGCGGGTATTTCGCGATGCGAGACCTAGAGTTGTTGGAGACCTATCACAGCGACCTGTTTGATGCCATCGATGTGCGCGGCCGGAACTTGGGCACAGCGGAGCGCTTTGCCGACTTTGTGGCCGCAGACAACTCCGAGTCGTTCCTCCGCTCGTTCAACGGCGTGCGCGTCGAACGTGCCATGCAGCGGGCTGATGAACTTAGTCGCACGCTTGGCATCGTATCGGTGCCGACGCTCGTGGTTGACAGCCGCTATGTCGTGATTGGCCAGGGTGCATCGGTTGATGCCTTGCGTGTTGCCGAAATGTTGATCGGCAAGGTACGTGAAGAACGGTTGGACGCTGTCAGCAGCGAATGACGCTTCGCGCCAGCCAGTCGCTTATCTCGTCCGTCTCAAACCCGTACTCGGCGAGCAGGCCGACGCACAAGGGGCCTGCAACGAAGGCCGAAAGGTCGAGCACTTTGATGCCGGAAAGTGGGCCGTTCATGGGTGGCTGCCCGTCGAAAGGAGAATGACTGGGCTTTTGCGCGAAAGTGCGCGAAATGAAGGGTGGCACCGCGCTGTGGCATGATTACTGGGATTTTGCGAACGAGACGAGACATGACCGATCTATTCGATTTGACTGGCAAGGTGGCTTTGGTCACAGGTGGCAGTCGCGGGCTTGGTCGCGCCATGTGCCTTGCGTTTGCTGAGCGCGGTGCGGATGTGGTGATCGTGAGCCGCAAGCAGGAAAACTGCGAATCGCTCGCGCGCGAGATCGAAGCGCTTGGGCGGCGAGCGCTTGCTGCTGGCGTCAACGTTGGCGACTGGCAACAGCTCGATGATCTCGTGGAGGCTGCGTACAACACGTTCGGCAGGATCGATGTGCTCGTCAACAATGCCGGCATGTCGCCCCTCTATCCTTCGCTGGAAGAGGTCAGTGAAGCGCTCTTTGATAAGGTGGTGGCGGTGAATTTGAAAGGGCCGTTCCGGCTCGCGGCGCTCATTGGCTCACGCATGGCGAAAGGTGAGGGCGGCAGCATCATTAATGTCAGCAGCACGGCCGCCGTGCATCCTGCGCCGGATGCGGCCATTTATGGCGCGGCCAAGGCTGGGCTCAATCATCTGACCGAGACCCTTGCCCAAGTGCTCGGCCCAAAAGTGCGCGTCAATTGCATCATGCCGGGACCGTTCTTGACGGACATCTCGAAAGCGTGGGACATGCAAGCCTTCAACGAGCGCGCCAAATTAAAGGCCCTGCGCCGCGGCGGAGAGCCGGAAGAGATCATCGGCGCCGCCCTCTATCTCGCCTCAAAAGCCTCATCCTTCACCACCGGAGCCATCATCAAGGTTGACGGTGGGTGAGAGACGGTCCTGCAAAGCGCAGCTTTGCAGGACGCGAGGCACTGCCTCGCGAGTCTCGAACGGGCTGCCAGGGAAGGCAGCCCCGGGGGAACTACGAAGCAAGAGGCGCATGGCAGGACGCCGGCAACAACCTCGCAGCCGAAGCGCAGCTTTGCAGGACGCGAGGCACTGCCTCGCGAGTCTCGAACGGGCTGCCAGGGAAGGCAGCCCCGGGGGAACTACGAAGCAAGAGGCGCATGGCAGGACGCCGGCAACAACCCCGCAGCCGAAGCGCAGCTTTGCAGGACGCGAGGCACTGCTTCATGTGGCACATCCTGTGCCACCCCTCTACGGGCGCTCGCTACGCGAGCGTGCACCTTCGCTCTTGCTGCGGTGTGACGAGTCCCGAACGGGCTTCTCCTACAACGCTGGTGGTCGCTAGGAGCCTGCGCCGCAGGAATTCTCGGCTGCAAATCCGCTCCCACTCGCCCATTTGAGTATTTGACCTCGTTCGATTCGATTTCGTCGAATATGGCTCGACAATATCCTCAATCGACCGTCCAAACGGGCGGCGGGATCGAATTTTCGCTATCGAAAGTTCCTACGGAGCACTAGGAGCCTGCGCCGTAGAAATTCGCGGCTGCAAATCCGCTCCCACTCGCCCGTTTGAACGCTCGATTTCGTCAAATATAGCCCGATATTATCCTCAATCGACCCTCCAAACGGGCGGCGGGATCGAATTTTCGCTATCGTGAATTTCTACGGCGCAGGCTCCTAGCCAATAAACCCGACTTCTCCTGATGAACCTTCTTCGACCCTGCCGCACACGAACGCCCGTTCGCCGACTTCAACGAGTGCGCTGATCAAGTCGGGTGCTTCTGCTGATGCCACGGCGATGACAAAGCCCATCCCGCAATTAAATACGCGGCGCATCTCTGCATCGGCTATTTTGCCCGCGGCCTGTAGCTCTGAGAACGCCTTTTGCATTCGCCAATTGGCGGGGCGCAGCAACGCTTGCATGCCTTCTGGGAGCATGCGCGGAATATTCTCTGTAAGTCCGCCGCCGGTGATGTGCGCCATGCCGCGAATGTTGACCTTGCGCTTCACGGCTTGAATCGAGCGCGCATAGATGCGAGTGGGTGCCAAGAGTTGGTTGATGACTGACTCAGGCAGCTCATCGGAAGTCTTGATCACCTTTCGAATCAGCGAGAAGCCGTTTGCGTGGGCGCCCGATGAGGCGAGTCCCACGAGCGCATCTCCCGGCTGAATCGCGGAGCCATCAATAATCTCCGAGCGTTCCACGACGCCGACCGCGAAGCCAGCAAGGTCGAAGCGGCCATGGTCGTAGAAGCCCGGCATTTCCGCAGTCTCGCCGCCAGCGAGCGAGCAGCTAGCCATGCGGCAACCCTCGGCGATCCCGCTCACCACCTTCTCGGCCGCATCGACATCGAGTTCGCCCGTCGCGTAATAGTCAAGGAACAATAGCGGCTCGGCGCCACTCACAATGATATCGTTGACGCACATGGCGACGAGGTCGATGCCAGCGGTTTCAAAATCACCACGTTCGGCGAGCAGCTCCAGCTTGGTGCCGACGCCGTCCGTGCCCGAGACGAGCACCGGCTCGCGGAAACTGTTGGGGATGGCCGTCAGGCCCGCAAAGCCGCCGATGTCGGTGATGGAATAGCCAGTTTCGGTAGATCGAGCCAAGGGAGCAATGCGACGGACAAGCTCAGCTCCAGCATCAATATCGACGCCCGCCTGCTTATAGGTGGTCACAATCAAGCTCCACTGTTCTTGAAACCACACACTATACAATGACTCTTTCGAGACTCACTCTTGTGTGACATGGCGCAGCCGCTTGGAGTTCAGTTGTTTTTGGGATGCGCATTCGCGCTTGCGCTGCTGCTTGCGTGTGGTCTCTCAAGCGCCGAAAACGGCGACTCGAGCGAACAATACTATTCGGTCACCCTTGAGGTTGAAGACCGCAGCGCGGCCGCGCGCGAACGCGCCCTTGAGAAAGCGCTTGCGATTGTACTGCGCCGCATGACCGGGCGGCCGCAGGTGGCCGCCATCGAGTCGCTGCGCACCGCGCTCGATCAGGCTGATCGCCTCGCACTCAGTTTCGGCTACGAGCGACTGGCGACTGGCGGCTCTGCCATCAATGTCCGATTCGACTCGCGCGGCGTTCGGCAGGTCATCAAAGATGCCGGACTTTCCGTGTGGTCGCTAGAACGTCCGCGCGTGATGGCTTGGGTGCTGATCGAAAGTGAAGCAGGCGAAGTCATACTCGATGCCGCTTCGAGCCACGTCATTGCCAGCGCCATGCAGCAGAGCGCGGCCGAGTTCGGTGTGCCCTTGATATTTCCCTTGATGGACATTGATGAGCGACTTGAGATGGCGCCGATGCTGCTGCGCGGCCTGTTCTTCGATGCGCTGCGTCAAGCGAGCCGACGCTACGATACGGAGTTCTTTCTTATCGGCCGAGCGGTACAGCGCGAAGATGGTGTGTGGTCCGGCAATTGGACGCTCTCGCAGCCCGGCGCGAGCGTTTCTGAACTCGACACCAGCGGCGAAGCGGAGAACATTGCCCGCGACGGCCTTGGCTTCGTGCTCGAAGCGCTGTCGAGTCGCTTCGCGCTTGACATGGGCGGTGGCGAGCATGTGCGAATCTCGATCGAGGGTGTGCGAGCGCTTGCTGAATATGCCGCACTCCTGCGCTATCTGCGCGCGCTTGATGGCGTTGAGCGGGCGGAACTGCGAGCGCTGTCCAAGGATATGCTGACACTCGACGTATGGCTCGCGACCTCGTGGGAGGGATTTCTCGACTTGCTCGCGCAAGACCGTCGCCTCGTCCCGACCTTTGTCGTGAACCTGCCTGAGGGCGAGAAGCGCATGATCTGGCGAGTGCGTGAGAGTCCGCGATGAGAAGCTATTTTTCGTACCTGCCAAACGCGCTGACGGCGATTCGCCTCATGCTTGTGCCACCGATTGGCTTCTACATCGCCCAAGGTTGGTTTGAATTGGCGCTCGCGCTCTTCTTGTTCGCCGCGGTCAGCGATTTGGTCGACGGCTGGCTGGCGCGGAGATTTGCGTGGGAGTCGAACTTGGGCCGGGTGCTCGATCCGGCTGCCGACAAGCTGCTTTTGGTGGTGGCATTGGCGACCTTGACGCTCGCAGGCGTTCTGCCGCTCATGGCGACATTGGCGCTCGTTGGGAGAGATCTCGTGCTGCTCTGCGCCGCTGCCATATATCGCTATCTGATCGGGTATCTGACGCCAGCGCCGACATTTTTCGGAAAGTCATGCAGCGCCGCGATTATGGTGCTGATTGTCGTTGTCTTGTTGACACATATTCAGATACCGCTGCTGTCCGAGCTGGCTCGGTGGAGCGTCGAATTCGGACTCGTGCTGATCGTTGTGACCCTGTCGCTCGCTTCCCTCGTGGAGTATCTATGGAATTACGGCACGCATGGGATTGCACTGCTGAAAGCACGGCGGGACGCGCGTTGAATCAGCTTGTCCTCGAAGAACTCGGCTTCCCCGAAGAGCGCACCTTGGAGAATTTTGTCGGGCGCGGCAATGAGGAGGCGTTGCAGCGGCTCGAGACGCTCGTTGGCGCAGCGCCCGAGTTTCGCCTCGTATGGCTTGCCGGCGGATCCGGGACCGGCAAGTCGCACCTCGTTGAAGCCATGTGCCGTGCCATGCGCGCTTGGCCAGCGTCTGCGGTGCGATGGCAGGATTGGTCCGACGCGGCGCGCGAAACCGAGTTTGCGACCATGCCGTTCTTGGCGATCGACGATGTGCACCGCCTGTTCGGAGAGCGGCGGCGCGAGCAATGGCTGATGCATGTGATCGATGTGCGACGGCATCTGAAGCTGCCAACGCTGTTCACATCCGGCGACGGCCCAATCGGGTATCGCTGCGCGCTTCGCGACCTGCGCACGCGACTAGGCATGGCCGAAGTCGTTTGGCTCGATCCTTTAAGCGACGAAGTCAAGATCGAGGTGCTCGCAGAGTTCGCTCGTGCCCGCGGCTTTCGCTTGGACGCCGATGTGCTGAGGTTTATGCTCAGCCGGCACAACCGTAATCTCGGCCGGCTCATGGCGCTGGTGCGATCAATTGACAGAATAGCGCTCGCCAAACAGCGTCCCGTGACGGTGCCGCTTGTGCGCGAGATTCTGCGGGAGGCTGAGTGTGCGCAAGGCGGGTAGCACGCTGGTGTTCACGGGCGGCGGTACCGCAGGCCATGTGCTTCCGGTGGAACCGCTCATTCAGCGCTTCGCTGATCTCGGCTGGCAGAACCATTTCATCGGCTCAAAGTCAGGACTTGAAGCGCGTTTGCTCGATTCGATGCCAGTCGTGTGCCACGAGATCACATGCGGCAAGCTGCGCCGTTATTTCTCGCTTGAGAATTTCGTTGATGCGCTGCGCGTCCCTGTCGGTGTCATCGAAGCCTGGGCGATACTGCGTCGCTTGCGGCCGCGTCTTGTGTTTTCGAAAGGCGGCTATGTGTCCTTTCCTGTTGTGGTGGCTGCGTGGCTGCTCGGCATCCCGGTGATCGTGCACGAGTCGGATCGCTCGGCGGGCCTTGCCAATCGCATGGCCTTTCCGTTCGCGCAGCTCGTGTGCACGAGTTTCAAGGGCAGCGTCATCAACGCCCGTGCGCGGGTTGAATGGACGGGCATGCCCTTGCGTCGCTCCCTCTTTGAAGGCGATGCAGAGGCCGGGCGGCGTTTGATCGAAGTGCCGCCGAGCAAGCGCGTGGTGGTTGTCGTCGGTGGCAGCCTTGGTTCCGCCACGCTCAACAAGGCGGTGCGCGAGGTGCCGTTTGAACTGACGCAGCGCGCCCATGTCGTGCATGTCTGCGGGGCAGGGCAGGTTGATCGCTCATTCGACCATGTGAGCGGCTACAAGCAGTTTGAATATCTCAAAGCGTCATGGGGCGATGTGCTCGCAGCGGCTGATCTGGTGGTCAGTCGCGCTGGCGCCACCATGCTCAGCGAATTGATGGCGCTTCGCATTCCGAGCGTGCTCGTGCCGCTAGGGCGGGCTGCGAGCCGCGGCGAACAGATCGAAAACGCGCGCTATGCGGAACAAGCAGGCGCAGCGCGAGTGCTTCTCGAAGAAGCGCTCACGGGCGAGTCGCTCATGCGCGAAGTCGTCGCGATGCTAGAGAATCTCGATCACTGGAAATCTCGACTGCAAGATGCGCGGCCGCCGGATGCCGCTGCCCATATCGAGCGCTTGATTCTTCAACTGGCGAGTGCGAACATATCCTAACTCAATTGATAATCTGCCGCATTCGGCGATTTCGTCTGCTGCCAGAACTCAAGCATTGAATACGGCCAGTTTTGTGTGACCCGGCCTGCGGCGTTCTTGTACCAGGTCGAGACCCCCGGCGTGCCCCACGCCATCTGCTCGTTGCCGCGATCAATCCATTCGTTGTAGGCGTCATGGACATCCTTTTTGCAGTCCATGACTGACCGCCCTTCGGCGAGCAACAGGCGAATGCAGCCCATCACGTAGCGCACCTCGCATTCCGAGAAGAACGTGATGCTGGCATTGATGACAATGTTGGTGTTTGGCCCGTAGAGCACAAACAGGTTCGGAAAATCGGGGATGGCGATGCCGAGGTAGGCGCGCGGGTCGCCTTGCCAGTGTGCTTCGAGCGTCTTGCCGCCGCGTCCGTAAACTTGCATCGGGAAGAAGAAGTCGCTCGCCTTGAAGCCTGTGCCATAGATGAGCACATCGAACTCAAAATTCTGGCCGTTCCGCGTGCGCACCCCGCGTTCATGTATCGCCTCGATCTTCGATGTCACGAGCTGCACATTGTCGCGGCAGAGGCTTTGCAGCCACGCGCCGTTGTCGCGCAGTCCTCGCTTGGCGCCGAGCGGGTAGGCTGGGATGCAGGCGTTGATGAGATCCGGTCGGCCAGCCAATTGCTCGCGCACGAACGCTTCCAGAATCTGCGTCACTTCTTCATTCTTGGCGCTGATGCTGCGCGCATTGTGCCAGTCGGGGTCGCGCCGCACCGAATCGAGCAGACCCTCGCCGGCGGAATGGAACACCCAGAATCGATACCACTTGCCGTAGAACGGCAGGTGATTGAGGAGCCAATGCTTGCCTTCGGGAATAGAGTCGTGGTACTCGGGTGTTGGCAGAATCCATGGCGGCGTGCGTTGAAACACGGTCACGTCGCCTGCGACCTTGGATATCTCCGGCACAAACTGGAAAGCGCTCGCGCCCGTGCCAATCACGCCGATGCGCCTTCCTGTGAGATCCTGCGCATGCGCCCATCGCGCCGAGTGAAACGCGATGCCGGAGAATGAGTCGCGGCCCGAGATGTCAGGCAATCTCGGTCGATTGAGCTGGCCGGTGGCCATGATGACGGCATTGCCCTCGAACTTGACCGCTTCGCCCCTGAAGTTCTCGGTCTCAAGCCGCCAAGTGCCGGTGCCTTCATCGAACGCAGCAGACGAGACCTCGGTGTCCAACACCAGGTGTTCGCGCAGGCCGTACTTGTCGGCGAAGCGCTCAAAATACGCAAGCAGCACATGATTGTCAGAAAAATGCTGCGGCCAGTCGTAAGGCTCGAAGGAATAGCTGTACATGTGATTGGCGCTGTCAACGCGGCATCCCGGATAGGTGTTCTCAAGCCAAGTGCCGCCGACCCCTGCGTTCTTGTCGATGACGACGAAGTCAATGCCTTCGTCTTTGAGGCGCTTGGCGGCGAGCAGGCCAGACATGCCGGCGCCAACAACGAGGACGCGAAACGATGCACGCGCCTCGTGCGGGATGCCGGCAAAGCTGTCATGCGCGAAGGTCTCAGTGCCGCCAATGACCAGCTCGCGCTGCAAGAGCTCGCCGTAGGGGCCTTCGAGGGGCGCGGCGATGATGAACTCACACATCTCAACAATGGCGTCCTCGCCGAGATCAGCGAGTTGCCCATGTCGGGATTGGAACGCGCGAATGGTGTCGAAGGCCAAATCGCGGATGTGCTGCTGGTGCGCCTCTGAAATGCCGCAGTCCGGGCCAAGCATGAAGCCGTGCTGCGGCCGAATGTCGCCGCGAATCAGCGCAAGATCGCCGGTCAGATGCACGAGGCTCACCATGAGGCTTGGGATGTGGGCGCAAGCCAGCGCATCGCGAAGCTGCGTATCGCTCAAGTCTGGAATTGTCATGAGGAGAGCAAAGCTGCCAAAATGTCACTGTGAATCATAGCGTACCTCCCCTGAAACTCGGCGTTTGCGGACTCGGCACAGTTGCGTCGGGCCTCATCGAGCTCATCACGCAGAATCCCGCTCGCATCAGTGAGCGCGCAGGACGGCCTCTGTCCATCACACGCATCGCCAGCCGCACGCCGCGGCCGGCGCGCATGCCCGCGCATGCCGAGTTCTCGACCGATTTGGCCGCGCTCATCGATGATCCAGAGGTCGATGTGGTCGTGGAATTGATCGGCGGCGTCGAACCGGCGCACAGCCTCATTGAACGCGCGCTCGAACTCGGCAAGCCGGTTGTCACCGCCAATAAGGAAGTGCTCGCAAGGCACGGTGATGCGCTGTTCTTGCGTGCCAGCGCGCGCGGCGTGCCGATTGGGTTTGAAGCGTCGGTAGGTGGCGGCATTCCGATCATCAAGGCCGTGCGCGAGAGTTTGGGCGGCGATGAGATTTCGCGTATTGTCGGCATTGTCAATGGCACCACAAATTTCATTCTGTCGCGCATGGACGAAGACGGCGCAAGTTTCGAGGATGCGCTCGCCGAAGCCAAGGCGCTTGGCTATGCCGAGGCCGTTCCCGATTACGATATCGAGGGTGTGGACGCCGCGCACAAGGTCGCGATTCTCGCGTCACTCGCTTGGGGTATTCCTTTTGATGTTGGAGAGGTGCATATGCAAGGTATTGCTGGCATCGATCGTGATGATCTCGCCTTCGCTAGGCGCCTCGGCTATGTCGTTCGCCATTTGGGACTTGCGCAGAAAGCCGAGACGCACATTGAAACGTGCGTGTTTCCGGCACTTGTGCCGAAGTCGAATCTGCTTGGCTCGGTGTGCGGCGTGACCAATGCCGTGGAAGTCACGAGCCGTGCCCTCGGCAAGAGCCTCTTCATTGGCGCAGGGGCTGGCGCCTTGCCGACGGCTAATTCAGTGCTCTCGGATGTGCTTGACATTGCCAATGGCCGAAGTGTCAAGCGCTTGCCAAGCCACGGCCGAGAACGGGTTGCGGACAGCCAGTCGTGCGCTACCTATTACCTGCGCGCGCAAGCGGATGACAAGACAGGCGTGCTTGCGCGTTTGACCGACTTGCTTGCCGGGCAGGGCATCGGTATCGATGCGCTGCTACAACCGGAGATTGATGCCGCCTTGGGTAGCCCATCAGCAGCATCAATTGTGTTGATCACGCACGCGACCGAAGAATCGCGGATGCGTCAGGCCGTATCGCGCATTCAAGCGATACCTGAAATTCGCGGCCCCGTATCCCTCATTCGCGTCTTTGAGGGCGAGTGATGCCCTTGGAGTTTCGTGCAAGAGCGCGAGGCCCGCATGTCGAGGCGCTCGCTCGAAACGTTCACCCGGTGCTCGCGCGCATCTTCGCGGCGCGTGGCATTGACAGCATGGAATCGCTTGACCTTGCAATGTCGAACCTGCCCAAGCCTGATGCGATGATGGGCATGGGGGAAGCGGTGCGATTGATCGCCGACGCAGTGCAAGCCGATGAGCGCATTGTCGTGATCGGCGATTTCGATGCCGATGGCGCGTCCGGAACGGCACTCGGCGTACTCGCGCTGAATGCGTTTGGCGCATCGCAAGTGGGATTTCTCGTACCCAACCGCTTTGATTTCGGACACGGCTTGTCCACGCAGATTGTCAAGGTGGCGGCCGAGAATCAGCCGCAACTCCTGATCACTGTGGATCACGGCACAGCAAGCCACGACGGGGTCGCGCTCGCCCGCGAGCTTGGCATCAAGGTGGTGGTGACCGACCATCACATGGCCTCTGAGACGCTGCCAAACGCCAATGCCATCGTCAATCCCAATCAGCCCGGATGCGTTTTCGAGAGCAAGTGTCTAGCAGGCGTCGGCGTGCTCTTCTACGTGATGAGCGCGCTGCGCGCCGAGCTTATGCGCAGGGATTGGTTTGGCGAGCATCGGCCCATGCCCAACATGGCGGACTTTCTTGACTTGGTGGCGATCGGGACGATTTCGGATCTGGTGCCGCTCGATCAGGTGAATCGTATTCTTGTGCGGGAGGGACTGCGCCGGATCAGCCACGCGCCGCGTCCTGGCGTGCAAGCACTGCTTGAAGTCGCCAAGCGCGGTCGGGGGCGGGTGCGCGCTGATGACATAGGTTTCGGACTCGCGCCGCGAATCAATGCCGCTGGCCGGCTGACCGAC
Organism: Gammaproteobacteria bacterium; assembly: GCA_026709225.1. GTDB lineage: Bacteria > Pseudomonadota > Gammaproteobacteria > Pseudomonadales > Azotimanducaceae > Azotimanducus > Azotimanducus chitobiosivorans. The sequence continues at coordinate 15,234 of JAPOTJ010000019.1, forward strand.
ATGTCGCACGGCATCAAGTGCCTGCTCGCGGGCGAGCTTGGTGTGGCGCGTCATCTCGCCGAGCAGCTTGAGCAGATCAACCGTAGGCGCAAGGATATCGAGGTCTCGATGGTCAGTCGTGCCGAAAGCATGTTGCAAGATGCCAAAGGCAAGCTTGGAGAAGGCGAGATGCCGAAAGTGCTCTGTCTCTATGATGCGGGCTTCAACCAAGGCATCGTCGGCTTGGTCGCATCGCGCCTAGCACGCGAAACCTCGCGACCTGCCATTGTCTTTGCCGATGCCGGAGATGCTGAACCCGACTATCTGCGCGGCTCAGCGCGTAGCGTCCCCGGACTGCATCTCGTTGATTTGATCGAGCGCGTGAATTTGAAGCAGCCCGGCTTGCTCATTCGCTTTGGTGGACATGCGATGGCTGCCGGGCTCACCTTGATGCGCTCAAAACTCGGCGAGTTTTCGACGCTTCTCGCAGACATTGTCGATACGGAAATCGAAGTGCCGCCGCCGTCCAATATCTACCTGACCGATGGTGCGCTCGGAGAGGATGATCTTTGTCTCGACTTTGCGCGTGCGCTCGAAGATGCCGGGCCTTGGGGCCAGCGCTTCGAGCAGCCGACGTTCGAGGGCGAGTTTGCCATTCGCCACCAGCGAGTCGTCGCCGACGCCCACCTCAGAATGCTTCTTGAAACTGGCGAGACGCTCATTGACGCCATACGCTTCGGTCAGGATGAGCTGGTCGCCGCATCGCGTGTGCGCATCGGCTATCGCTTGACGGTGAATACGTGGGGTGACAGGGAAACTGCGCAACTCGTCATCGAGCAACTGCAGCCGGCCGACTAGGAGTCTGCGTCGTGGGAATCGGCAGCCTACAGCGCAGCCAAGATACGCTCAAAACCTTCTTTCTCCGCAGTTTCTTGGACATCGCGCACCAGCATCATCAGTGCCTCATGGTCGTCATCGCCGAGCTCGCCTTTGTCGTGCGCCTCATCGAGTATCAAATGCAGCGATTGCAGCGACGCCTGCAAGCCTGGCGAGTCGGTGTCGCTTGCATGCCAGCGCACGCGCTCTTCAAAGTAGTCGAGAAACGAAACCGGCTCATAGGCGATCAAACCGCCGTATGGCTTTGGCGTGCTGCGCATGAAGAATGGCATGTCCTGGTTGGCGCCGTAGTAGGCGATTGAGCCGCTGACGTTGAAGGTGGTGACGTAGATGCGCCCATCGAGACCCATCGCCAAGAGCGCTGCGGCATCGACAAAGGGCGTCTTGAATGTGAGATTGCCGTCAAAGTCGTAGTGCACGAGGAAATACTCGGTCGGCTGCGCGAAGTGGGTCACATCGAGGCTGGCAATGGGCGGCTGAATCTGTCCTTGGCGATCGATGGGGATGGGGATGTCGGTGCCGATTTGCAGAACCGCCCAGAAGCCGTCCTCGGCGACCATGAAGCCCGAGACCAGGCTCGCGTGCGGCCGTCCGTACCAGCTTGCCCACCAAGGGACTTCTTGCTCGGCGATTTCGCGCAGATCGCGCTTCCAAATGACATCGCCGTTGCTGCCGTCCCAGCAGAACAGGTAATTGAGATCGAAGGTGTAGATGCGGCCATCGGGCGCTGTCGCTGAAGAGACGCCGGTGACGGCCGTCTCCTCCGATTTCCACGCAATCTCGCCTGTGTCTGTATTGATGCCGGTCAAATGGCCGTCACCATCGATGACATAGACGAAGCGCCCGTCAAATGAGAGTGGCGGGCTTGTGCCGCTGCCGGAGCGTCCGAGTGCGGTTTCAAAGGCGATCTCCAAGCCTGTCTCAAGCACATCGATGCCGTACAGCACAGTGGTGTCCGGCTCGGCTCCGGTGGCGACGATAAAGATGCGCCCGGTCTCGCTGTGCACGCTTGGCGTATTGGCGACCTCCATGTTGAATCCGAAGACGGCATCCCAGCTGTCCTGCACAATGCGTTCGTCGATTGAGCCGTCGGCAAAGAGACCGGGCGGCATTGGCGAGGCCGGCAGGCCGGCGACACCCGGGAGATTCAGAATCGGCATTGCCAACGCGCCTGTGGCGCGGTCGAAGAGGGCCACTTGACCGTCGCCAGAGATGATGCCGGCGTGACCAGTGTGGGTGAAGTAGACCGAGAAGACGTAGCCGTTCACGCCAAGGGCGGGCAGGTCCGTCACCCAGCGCCTATCGCCATCGGCATCGAACGACCAGAGCTGATTGCTGTCAGCGAGGAAAATGTGGCCGTCTTCGTCGAATACCGCCGCTGACAGGAAGGCCGCTGAGTCGAGGTCGTCCCAGTCCTCCATGGGCTTCGATTTCCACTTGAGATTGCCGCGCGTGTCATAGGCGTGCAGATGGCTGTGGCCTTGGCCCTGCGCTGATGTCGCGTAGATGCTGCCGTCGGGCCCGATGACCGGGCCCATGAAGAAACTCGCGCCCTCAATGCCGCGCCAAGTGCGGCGCATCGCATCGGGCGTTGGCAATGGAACGTAGTCCGAGTTGCGGTTGTCGCGGTGCGCGCCTGACCAAGGCGACTTGCCGTAGAACTTGCCGTTGTCCATCGGCGCGTCATTGACGTGGTTGTCAATGGCGCCTGTGACGACATACTCCGAGTCTTCAATCTCGGGCGAAAACTGCTGGTAGAACCACAGAAAAAAGACGCCGAGCAATGCGGCAACGACCATAGTGATTTTGAGCGGCTTGCTCACGTGCTGTTGTTCCTGTGAAAACGCGCCGGCAATTATAAGGACTTACACTATGCATATTGCCAGCGAGAAGAATCATGGCGACCGAGCTCACCCAGTCCCAACTCGATGCCTATTGGATGCCGTTCACCGCCAACCGCCAGTTCAAGCGGGATCCTCGAATCATCACCGCCGCCGACGGCTGCTATTTCACCGATGCCGAAGGGCGCAAGGTCTTCGATGGCCTCTCCGGGCTATGGACCTGTGGCCTCGGACACAAGGTCGAGGCGATCAGCCGCGCGATCGCTGAACAAGTCAAGACGCTCGACTACAGCCCGGCATTCCAATATGGCCACCCCAAGGCATTTGAGCTTGCTGAGCGCATCACCGAGTTCATGCCCGAACACCTGAATCGGGTGTTTTTTTGCGATTCAGGTTCCGAAGCCGCCGACACCGCGCTCAAGATCGCACGAGGATACTGGCGTAAAGCCGGGCGACCGGAAAAGACGCGTCTCGTTGGGCGCGCCAAGGGCTATCACGGCGTCAACTTCGGCGGCATCAGCGTCGGCGGCATCGGCGCCAACCGGGCGATCTTCGGCGAAGGCGTCGCTGCCGACCACCTTCGTCACACGTGGCTCACGGACAACTATTTCTCGCGCGGGCAGCCAGATCATGGGGCGGAACTTGCCGATGAACTGGTTGAGATTCTCATGCTGCACGATGCGTCCAATGTTGCGGCTGTCATCGTCGAACCCTTGGCTGGTTCGGCAGGCGTCTTCCCGCCGCCGAAAGGCTATCTTCAGCGCCTGCGCGACATCTGTACCGCAAACGATGTCCTGTTGATATTTGATGAAGTGATTTGCGCCTTCGGCCGCATGGGCGCGCGCACCGGCTCGGAAGCCTTCGGAGTAGTGCCGGACATGATGACGATCGCCAAGCAGGTCACGAACGGCGCCGTGCCTATGGGCGCTGTGATCGTCAAGCAGTCCATCCATGATTGCTTCATGGATACCGACGCACCTGACTACGTGCTTGAAATGCCGCATGGCTATACCTACTCGGCGCATCCCTTGGCGTGCGCGGCTGGCCTCGCATCGCTTGATGTCCTCGAACGTGATGCCGTCATTGAGCGGGTGCGTGAGATGTCGGCTGCCTTCGAAGATGCCATTCACAGCCTCGCCAACTGCCCGCATGTGCTCGATATCCGAAATTACGGACTTGCGGGCGGCTTGACGCTCGAAAGCTACCCTGGCGAACCGCTGCGCCGCCCGTTTGAAGTCGCGATGGATTTGTGGAACAAGGGCTTCTATGTGCGCTACGGCGGCGATACGGTGCAGCTTGGTCCGCCATTCGTAGCGAGCCGGGACGAAATCAGCAGCCTTGTCGATGCGCTTGGTGAGTCGCTGACATCAAATGCGCGATGAAGCGCCTTCGCGTTGTCATTGCCGGCGGCGGCATTGGCGGCTTGTCCGCAGCGCTTATGCTCGCTTCAAAGGGAATCGAAGTACATGTCCTTGAGCAGGCGGCGGCCTTCGGGGAAGTCGGCGCCGGCATTCAGCTTTCCCCGAATGCGACACGGGTGTTGTTTGCAGTTGGGCTGGAGGCGGCGCTCAAGCGTGTTGCCTTCACCCCCGTCGCTGGCGAGACGCGCCATGCCAAGACCGGTAAGGTGCTCGCCGGATTTCCGCTCGGCGCACAGATCGAAGCGAGGTTCGGTTTTCCGTTCCTGCAAGTCCATCGCGCGGACCTGATTGCGCTCTTGGCGGATGCAGCGCGCGCGCAGAGCCGGATCACGCTTGATACGGATAGCCGAGTCCTCGGGTTTGAAGCGCACGACGACAGTGTGTCCGTGTTGTGCGCGAACTTGGCAGTTGCGCCTGCGGACGTGTTGATCGGCGCCGATGGCGTACATTCTCTTGTGCGTGAAGGCTTGTTCGGCCCTGAATCACCGAGGTTCACTGGCAATGTCGCGTGGCGAGCGCTCGTCGCGGCAGCGCAGCTGCCGCAAGGGCTCGTGCATCCCAAGGCGACGGTGTGGTGGGGGCCCGCACGGCACTTTGTCCACTACTACGTTCGCCGCGGCGAGCTCGTCAATTGCGTGTGCGTCGTGGAAAAGTCTGGATGGGAGATCGAGTCGTGGAGCGAGCACGGCGAGTTCCAAGAACTGAAAGCTGCGTTCGCGGGTTGGCATCGGGACATTCACACCCTCATCGACTCGATGGAGCGCGACAGCCTCTACAAATGGGCGCTCTTTGATCGCGCGCCGATGGCGGCATGGGGCAAAGGTCGGGTGAGCCTGCTCGGCGATGCCTGCCATCCGACACTGCCTTTCATGGCGCAAGGCGCAGCCATGGCCATTGAAGACGGCGCGGTGCTGGCGGGATGCTTGCGCGAAGTGCGTGACGAAAAGGCAGTGCCAGCCGCGCTGGAACGCTATGCGGCGTTGCGGCAGCGGCGCACCGCATATATTCAGCAAAGCTCGATTCGCAGCGGCAAGCTGTATCACATGCGCGGCTTATCAGCGCGCCTTCGGAACGCCGCTCTGCGCGCGCGGCGGGCAAAGAACCCTTGGGAGAGCATCTACTCGTACAATGCGCTGCTTTCTCAAGGTGGAAGGACGCAATGACCCGACTCGGGCAGAGTTCAATCGAAGATGTCGTCGCGGCGATGACCTTGGAAGAGAAAGTTCGGCTCCTCAGAGGCAAGGGCGTGAGCATATCCGGCGAAGGCGGGCCGACCGTCGGCGTCAAAATGGATGAGCGCGTCCCCGGCGCGGCGGGCAGTACGTTTGCGCTCGAGAGGCTTGGTATTCCCTCGTTGGTGATGGCCGACGGGCCGGCAGGTGTGCGCATCGCGCCGCAGCGAGAAGGCAGCGATGTCCGCTTTCATGCGACCGCGTTTCCGATTGCGACCTTGCTCGCCTCGACATGGGATCAAGCGCTTGTTGAAGATGTCGGCAGCGCTTTCGGGCACGAGGCCAAGGAGTACGGCATCGACGTGCTGCTCGCGCCGGCACTCAACCTGCATCGCTTCCCCTTGGGCGGTCGCAACTTTGAGTACTACGCCGAAGACCCGCTGCTTTCCGGCAAAATGGCTGCCGCATTCGTTCGCGGCCTGCAATCTCAGGGCGTCGGCGCGTCAATCAAGCACTTTGTCGCCAACAACCACGAATGGAACCGATTTGCCATGGATGTCAAGGTTGACGAACGGGCGCTGCGCGAACTGTATCTGCGCGGCTTTGAGATTGCGGTCAAGGAAAGTCAGCCATGGACAGTCATGTCGTCGTACAACAAGGTGAACGGCGAATACACTTCGGAGTGCGCGCGCCTGCTCACCCGCATCCTGCGCGAAGAATGGGGATACGATGGCCTCGTCGTGACCGATTGGTTTGCAGGGCAGGACGTGGCGGCGCAGGTGCGCGCCGGCAACGACCTGCTCATGCCCGGCACTGATGCCGAGGAAACAGAAATAGGCGAGGCGCTCGCATCCGGTGCGCTAGAAGAGGCATCTGTTGACCGCAACGTCGCGAATCTGCTGCGCCTTGCGCTGAAGTCGCCGACCTTCGCGGCCTATGCCTATGGCGAGCGTCCCGATTTGGCATCGAGCGCTGTGCTCGCGAGGCGCAGCGCGACCGAGGGCATGGTCTTGTTGAAAAACGATGCGGGCGTGCTGCCTTTTGCTGGACAAGGCTCGCTCGCGCTCTTTGGCAATCACGCCTACGACCTCATTGCAGGCGGCACCGGCAGCGGCGATGTCAACAAGGCGTATTCGGTGTCGCTGCGCGAGGGCCTAGAGGCCGGTGGTGCCAAGGTCGATACCGACTTGGCTGCGCAGTATCAAGCCCACCTTGACTCCGAAAAAGCCAAGCAACCCAAGTTGACGGGGCTTGCTGCGTTCATGCCGAAGTCGCCAATTGTGGAGATGACACTCGCCTCCGAGCTCATCGAAACAGCCGCGGACCGCAATGCGGCGGCTATCCTGGTGATCGGCCGCACTTCGGGAGAGTTCGCTGATCGGGAGGCAAGCGATTTTTTGCTTGATAATGGCGAATTGTCCCTGCTCGGCCGGGTCAGTCGTGCGTTTCGCTCGCGTCGCAAGCCGATTGTGTGCGTCCTCAACATCGGCGGCGTCGTCGAAGTCGCGAGCTGGCGAGACAAGGTCGATGCATTGCTTGTGGCGTGGCAGCCGGGGCAGGAAGGCGGCCATGCGGTCGCCGATGTGCTGCTCGGCGAGGTCAATCCGTCGGGCAGGCTCCCCGACAGCTTTCCGATGATGCTCAGCGACCTGCTTGCGGCCGAGAACTTCCCCGGCGTTGCAACGGGCGAAGCGACGATGAGGGCTGGCGCGGTGCCGGTGACGCCATCGGAAATCGAATACCGAGACGGCATCTGGGTGGGCTATCGCTATCTCAACACCTTCGACAAAGAGGTTGCCTATCCCTTTGGTCACGGCCTGTCATATGCGGAGTTCACGATGACGGACCTTGACCTGTCAAGCGAGTCGTTTGAGGACGAGCTGGTTGCGAGCGTGAAAGTCGCCAACACTGGCGCACACGCTGGCAAGGAGGTGGCTCAGGTCTACATCAGCGCACCGAGTTCCGACGGATTCGAGAAGCCGAGCGAAGAATTGCGCGCCTTTGCCAAGACACGCCTATTGAGTCCGGGCGAGTCGCAAGTGCTTTCCTTCCGGCTCACGTTGCGCGACCTCGCATCGTTTGATGCGACCCGCGGCTCATGGGTCGCTGATTCAGGTACGTATGTCCTCAAAGTTGGCGCGTCGTCGCGGGATATTCGTGCATCGGCCCGGTTCCGACTTGCCTCAACGCGAGTGATTGGCGGTGCAGCGAAGGCATAGCTCCGGTGCGTCAGACTTCCAATTTGCAGGCAGTTGACTTCTAATTTGCAGGCAGTTGACTTCTAATTTGCAGGCAGTTGACTTCTAATTTGCAGAAGCCTTATTCTTAATTTTTTAGCGGACTGGCAGGTTGCCAACGAGGCGCAATGTATCAGCGGTTTGCCGAGCAGCGGATAGGAGAGGCGCTTGCCGATACCCCCGTCGTGCTCATTATCGGCCCTCGCCGGGCTGGCAAGACGACGCTCGCCCGCAAGATGCAAACGCAAGGGCGAACGTACATCACGCTCGATGACCAGGGTTTCCTGGATGCGGCGCGCAACGACCCAGGTGGCTTCATCCGCGGACTCGATTCCGCCATCATCGACGAAGTTCAGCGTGCGCCTGAGCTCCTGCTGTCAATCAAGCAATCGATTGACGAGGATTATCGACCCGGTCGCTTCTTGTTGACCGGCTCCGCCAATCTTATGACGCTGCCGAAGGTCGCCGACAGTTTGGCTGGCCGCATGGAAACCATCGAGCTTCTGCCACTCGCTCAGGCTGAAATCGCAGGCCGCCCGCCGACCTTCATTGATACCCTCTTCAAGGGCGCCTTTGGGCGTGTTTCGCCTGCGAAACGTGGTGAAGACCTCACGCAGGCAGTACTCGCGGGCGGGTTTCCTGAAGCCATTTCCCGCGAGCAGGAAAAACGTCGAATCGCTTGGGCGCGGTCGTACTTGAAGGCAGTGCTGGTGCGCGATATAAGAGAAATTGCCGAGATTGAGAAGCTCACCGAACTACCGGAATTTCTTGATCTGCTCGCGCAGTGTTCTGGGCGAGTGGTGAACTATTCAAAAATTGGCGAAGGCGTGGGCATCACCTACAAGACATCTCAGCGCTATATCGCGCTCCTTGAGCAATTGTTCTTGATTGCGAGACTGCCGTCATGGGGCGCACGCCGCTTGCCGCGAATGGTCAAGGCGCCAAAGCTGCACTTCATAGATAGCTGCCTGCTGTGCGCAGCGGGCGGCATCAGCGCACATCGCGTGGCGGCAGACCGCACGCTCTTCGGCCCGCTCTTGGAAAGCCATGTGTTTTCGGAAGTGATGAAGCACATTGCAGTGTCTGATACGTCAGTCTCGCCATTTCACTTCCGAAACAGACTCGGCCATGAAGTGGACATTGTTCTGGAGCGGGCGGACGGCATGATTGCTGGCATTGAAGTGAAAGCTGGCGCAACGATGCGAACGAGCGATTTCGTTGGATTGCGAGCGCTCCAAGAAGCAGCTGGCGAGCAGTTTGCCTATGGCGTGGTGCTCTATGACGGCGAAGATTTCATTCCCTTCGGCGAGCGCCTTGGCGCAGCGCCGCTGTCGAGCCTTTGGCGCTAGTGTCCTGTCCCATAAATAAGTGTGGGTTCAGCGCGCAGGAGAAGGGCTGT